>DAIUEA010000356.1:0-2456 GCA_036845365.1 Limnohabitans sp.
TCTCGGGGGTTGTATCCAGGTTGTGGTTGTAGTAGTCCAGGCCTGCGTTTTTGAGTTGCTCTGCATGCTGAGCACTCAGCATGCCAAGTGTGCAACACGCCTCCATGTCAAGTTCTTTGACCACTTTGATGAGTTCGACTACTTTCTCAATATCTCTGTCTTTAGGCTCCCTCCACGCGGCCCCCATACAAAATCTACTCGCACCGTTTTTCTTGGCCTCGAGCGCAGCTGCCTTGACCTGCTCAGGGTCTAGTATTTTGGAGGCTTGGACATCAGTGTCGTAATGTGCCGATTGAGGACAATAGGCGCAGTCCTCGGGGCAGCCTCCCGTTTTAATGGACAACAGGGTTGAGAGCTGTACTTCGTTCGGGTTGAATTGAGTTCTGTGAATTTGCTGCGCTTTAAAAAGTAAATCATTGAAGGGTAAGTTGATCAGATCAATAATTGAACTTAAACTCCACTTGCTGTTAGCAGCATTGGCAGGGGCGTTTACTTTAACGGTGTGTAATCTAACTAAATGCTCTTTGCTTTGAATGGTTTGCATAGCTCTTGATGATATGGGAAAAGGTTTAAGTCTCATTGTCTCTCAAATTGGAGGCTTAGTGGATGAGGTTAGACTATTGAATGTTTTGGGATTTTAAATTTTTAGCATGTTTTTTGATCCAGCTGTTATAAATTCCTTGTGGCTGACTTTTGAGTTGGCAGGATTTACCTCTTTGGTGTTGTTAATAATAGCCACCCCCATTGCTTGGTGGCTCTCCTCTACAAAGAACAGATGGCGTTATGCAGTCAAGGCAATGGTGACCCTGCCATTGGTACTCCCCCCCACGGTGCTGGGTTTTTATTTGCTGATTTTGATGGGACCCAAAGGCCCAATCGGTGTTTTGACCCAGTCAATTGGGCTGGGGACGTTGCCGTTTACTTTCAGCGGTTTATTGGTGGCTTCGGTATTTTATTCACTCCCATTTGCGGTGCAGCCCCTCCAAAGCGCTTTTGAATCTGTCAATCCACGTTTAGTGGAGGTTGCACATACTTTAGGGGCAAACCGATTGGATGCTTTTACAAGTGTTATCGTTCCCTTGTCCAAGCAGGGGTTTGGCTTGGCGTTGATATTAACTTTCGCCCACACGGTGGGGGAATTTGGGATCGTGTTAATGATTGGGGGCAATATACCGGGTAAAACTCAAGTTGTTTCGACGCAAATTTACAACTTAGTAGAGTCAATGGACTACACCAGGGCCAACGCTTTGGCGTTTTTCTTGGTAGTCTTTTCTTTCCTAGTCTTACTAATCATGACTTGGTTGGGAAGAAATAAAGAGCCAACGCACTGATGAATTCCCAGAATAAATTCCAAATATCTCTTTTTAAAGGGAGTTTTCATTTGGAGGTTGATATTGAGTTCCAAATAGGAGAGTGTCTTGGGCTATGGGGCTCCTCAGGGAGTGGCAAAACATCTTTGCTAAGGGCCGTAGCTGGGTTAGACCAAGTTGAGGATGCACTTATTATCGTGGCAGGGCAGGTTTGGCAAGACTCATCAAAGTCAGTTTGTCTAGCTCCTTGGCAAAGGCCTATTGGGTATGTATTTCAAGATGCAAGTCTTTTTCCGCACTTGGATGTTGAAAATAATTTAAAGTTTGCTGTCAAACGCAATAAAAACAATCCTGATCCAAGGCTTTGGGGCAGCACGCTAGAGTTGCTTGGGATCGGTGGGTTACTAAAAAGATCACCTTCGCTGCTCTCAGGGGGGGAGAGACAAAGGATAGCGATTGCGAGAGCTTTGCTCACAGAGCCAAAACTTTTGTTATTGGATGAACCTTTAAGTGCAATTGACTCGGATAAAAAAAGCGAGGTTTTGCCTTGGTTGGAGCAAGTAAGAGAAGAGTTAAAAATCTCAATGGTCTATGTGACTCATTCCTCGCAGGAGCTTTTAGGCCTGGCTCAATCGGTGGCAGTGATGAAAGAGGGCCGAATATCTCAAAAAGGCCCCTTGGAGACTATTTTTCCAGTTTTAGCTCCCTCGCAAATGAATGAGCAAACTGCTGAGGTGGAGTTTGAGTTTCAGGCCCGAGTTTCAAAAGTGGATGAACTCTTGCAGTTGATGAGGCTTGACTTTTCTGGAGGGAGCATTTGGGTTAAGCGAGAAAATTTTGACCTCAACCAGCCGCTCATCATCCAAGTGTTAGCTCAAGAGGTGCTTATTTCAACTGAAGTTGCAGCTGCAAGCTCTGAGTTAAACACGTTTGAGGGCGCAGTTACCAATATCTCAGATATGCCTCACCCATCAGAAAAACTCATTCAACTCAGCTCAGGGGGCGCTCACTTTCTATCCATTACTTCCACAAAAGCAGTCAATCAGCTGGCCTTGAAAAGGCAGATGAAGGTTTGGATTCAAATTCGAAGTGTAAAAAAGTTGATTAAATTCGATGGGAAATGAAAAAAGATTTAAATTAACCATT
>DAIUEA010000357.1:0-2024 GCA_036845365.1 Limnohabitans sp.
TAGCAAGTTGTGTAACTGTAACTTCAAATAGCACTTAAACGCAAGCGTTTTTTGCGTTTGTGTTATTTTTGTGTAACTTTAAGCCCTTATAAATCAAGCACTTAGGCTCAATTACTACTCCCACTCAATCGTAGCAGGCGGTTTACTTGATACATCTAAAGTAACCCTATTTATTCCTCTAACTTCGTTGATAATCCGGCTAGAAACTTTTTTAAGTAAGTTATAGGGCAATTCAGCCCAGTCAGCTGTCATGAAGTCAAGCGTTTGAACGGCTCTTAGGGCAACAACATACTCATAAGTTCTACCGTCCCCCATAACACCGACGCTCTTAACCGGTAGGAATACAACGAAAGCCTGACTCGTTAGCTCATACCAACTCTTACCAGAATCTTGATCTTTGAAGTTATGTAACTCTTCAATAAAAATAGCGTCCGCTCTTTTAAGTAAATCTGCGTATTCTTTCTTTACTTCACCCAAAATCCTGACACCAAGTCCAGGACCTGGAAATGGATGTCTGTAAACCATCTCTCTTGGTAAGCCAAGAGCTACTCCAAGTTGGCGGACCTCGTCTTTAAAAAGTTCTCTTAGAGGCTCGAGTAGTTTAAGCCCTAGTTGCTCAGGCAGTCCGCCCACATTGTGGTGACTCTTGATAGTGACCGCCTTTTTGTTGCCGCCTCCACCGCTCTCAATTACATCGGGATAGATTGTTCCCTGGGCCAAAAAAGTAGCGCCAGTGTGAACCTCTTTTCCTACTTTGAGTTTGGAGGCCTCTGATTTAAAAACCTCAACAAATTCTCGGCCGATAATTTTGCGCTTTTGCTCTGGATCACTTATTCCGGCTAGTGCACCCATAAAGCGCTCTTCAGCGTCTACACGAATGACATTAGCTTTTAGCTGACCGACAAACATCTGCATCACCATATCGCCCTCATTTAAGCGAAGAAGGCCATGGTCGACAAAAACACAGGTCAACTGATCACCTATTGCACGGTGAATGAGGGCAGCAGCAACGGATGAATCTACACCTCCTGAGAGACCCAAAATAACATGCTCATCACCAACTTGTTCCCTGATCATTTGGACTGCCTCAGAGATATAGTCCCCCATTATCCAGTCCGCTTTGGCACAACATATGTCGAGCACAAAACGCTCTAAGATTGCTTGACCTTTTAGGGTGTGTGTGACCTCAGGGTGAAATTGAACGGCGTAGAACTTTCTGTCCTCATCCGCCATGCCCGCAATGGGACAGTCCAGGGTACTGGCCATCACCTTAAAGCCTGGTGGCAATTCGCTTACTTTGTCGCCGTGACTCATCCACACTTTGAGCATGCCGTGACCTTCCTCTGTCACATAATCCCCAATTGAATTAAGTAATCGAGTATGTCCTCTGGCTCTAACCGTGGCATAGCCAAACTCTCGGGTCGTACCGCTCTCTACCCTTCCCCCCAGCTGTTCAGCCATGGTCTGCATGCCGTAGCATATACCCAGTATGGGTATACCCAGATTAAAAATACATTCAGGCGCCCTGTCGGTATTTTGATCGTAGACGCTCGCGTGTGAGCCAGATAAGATAATTCCCTTGAGCTTTCCGTCTTTAGCAAAATCCCTTATCCACTGCTCACTCACATCGCAGGGATGGACCTCACTGTAGACGTGGGACTCGCGCACACGCCTAGCGATTAGTTGCGTGACTTGAGAGCCGAAATCAAGTATTAAGATTTTGTCGTGCAACATTTATTTTACAAATTTGTTAAGGATGATTTAACCCAAGCCACCCATTAACGGGAGTTCAAGATAAACAACAATTAATTAAAGTTTAAGCTCAATCGGCCCGGTAATTTGGGGCTTCTTTGGTTATTTGGACATCATGGACATGGCTCTCGCGCATACCGGCAGCTGTAATTTGTACAAATTGAGCCTTTGACCTCATGTCATCCAAGGAGGGGCAACCGCAATAACCCATTGAGGCTCTAAGTCCACCTGCAAGTTGGTAAACAATGGTAACCATGGAGCCTTTGTAGGGG
>DAIUEA010000357.1:2052-2450 GCA_036845365.1 Limnohabitans sp.
CTCGACCCTCTATGCCCTCAGGCACCAATTTATCGGCATTGGGATTTGCCGTGGATGACTCTTGAAAGTAACGATCCGCGCTGCCCTGTTGCATGGCCCCGATACTACCCATGCCGCGGTAACTCTTGTAGCTACGGCCTTGATAAAGAATAATTTCACCGGGCGCTTCTTCAGTGCCCGCAAACATTCCACCCATCATCACAGTAGATGCACCCGCGGCAATTGCTTTGGCTAAATCGCCGCTGTACCTGACTCCACCGTCGGCAATGATAGGCACTCCCGTGCCTAAAAGGGCTTGTGCAACGTTATCAATTGCAGTGATCTGAGGTACTCCGACTCCAGCAACTATGCGGGTCGTACAAATAGAACCAGGTCCGATGCCTACCTTTACCGCGTCT
>DAIUEA010000358.1:0-2443 GCA_036845365.1 Limnohabitans sp.
TTACTCTTTTGCTGCTGACCTTTATGGGGGACGCCTTGAGGGACGCTTTAGATCCAAGGCACTTAAGTTCTAAGGAGCAAGAATGACGCGGCCCTTGAGTCCACTTCTTGAGGTAAGAAACTTAGCTATTTCCTTTGACCACACTCAAGTAGTCGGTGGTATTAATTTTGAGATTGATCAAGGCGAGAGATTGGCTTTGGTGGGCGAGTCTGGGTCCGGCAAAACTATCACTGCGCTTAGCCTATTGGGTTTGGCAAGAGGGGCAAGGGTCAGCGGGGAGTGTCTCTTTGAAGGAGAAAACTTGTTTGCACTCCCGGAGCCCAAGCTCAGGATGATCCGCGGGCGTGATATCGCTATGATCTTTCAAGAGCCTATGACCGCTTTGAACCCTCTTTTTACAGTGGGTGACCAAATAGCTGAGGTCTTAGAGCTCAAAATGGCCATGCCCAGGCGTGCCGCTTGGGATAAAGCGGTTGAATTAATGCAGGACACGGGCATAGCAGACTCACACACTCGGGCTCGCTCCTACCCCCACCAGTTGTCGGGCGGGCAAAGGCAACGGGTGATGATTGCGATGGCGCTGGCTTGTAAACCTAAGCTGCTTTTGGCAGACGAGCCCACTACAGCGCTTGACGCGAGTTTGCGGATTCAAATATTGGAGTTATTGGCTAGGTTCCAGCAAGAGTACAAAATGTCCATTTTGATGATCACACATGATCTCAATTTGGTTAAATCCTTCGCAAATCGTGTGATAGTGATGCAAAAAGGACAGGTTGTTGAGCATGGAGTGGTGGGCGAGGTGATGCGATCGCCCAAAAACAGTTACACAAAGGCGCTAATTGACAGCGTACCTGTAAGGCATGTGATTGAGCTTTCGGAGTTATCGCAACGAATGGGTTCACAAAAACCGCGTCCTTTTGAGATGACAGCGACTGAGAGTCCATCAGACAATACCAACCAATATCACCTTGATGCCTTGATCTCGGCTAAGAACTTAACAGTGAGTTACCCTGTACCTTTAGCTGGTTTTAAGGGATGGTTTAAAAAGGGAGAGTTCTTTGCGGTAAAAAATGCGAGCTTTGAGGTCTTGCCCTATCAGACTCTTGGAGTTGTGGGTGAGTCTGGATCAGGTAAATCCACGTTGGCCTTGGCATGCCTGGGATTGTTGCAAAGCCAGGGGGATCTAAGAGTGATGGGGCAACCTTGGAGTCAAAGCGAGGGCAGTCGTCTTAGAGCCCTTAGGGCCAACATACAAGTTGTTTTTCAAGACCCATTTTCCTCTCTTTCACCTCGGATGACAGTGTTCGAGCTGGTAGGTGAGGGGCTAAGCGTACATTCGCCTGAGATAGATGTATCAAAACGCCAAGCAAAGGTGATCTCAGTCCTAGGGGAAGTCGGCTTGGTGGAGGCTCAGTTCCCTGGTCTTTTGGAGCGTTACCCCCACGAGTTTTCTGGGGGTCAAAGGCAAAGACTCTCAATTGCCAGGGCACTGATACTAAGCCCCAGGGTTTTAGTTCTAGACGAGCCGACAAGCGCGCTTGACGTCACTAGCCAGAGGCAGGTGATTGAATTGCTTCAGGCTCTTCAGCGAACTAAAGGATTAAGTTATCTATTGATAACTCATGATATGTCCATCATTAAAGCAATGGCTCATCACGTATTGGTGATGAAAGATGGCTTTGTAGTTGAGTCTGGAACGGTTAACGAAATCATTCAATCCCCCAAAGAGGCCTACACACAATTGTTGGTGAATGCGGCTGGTTAAGTGTTTTTAATCTAAAACCCAAGCTTTTTACTTTTTTCGCACACCTATTGATCCTCTATTTGTTAGATTTTTAGTTTTGTCCCAGGGGGATGTTGCATCTAGATTACAGAGGTGCTGGATTTAACAGCTCATTAGCAGTTACAATAACCGTTTGACGACCAACCGGGCGGAATCCAAACCGCCCGTTTTTTTTGGTCGAACGGGAATTGACATTGGCGTTAAAAGAAACTGTAGATCAAATTGTATCGGGCTTAGGCTATGAGACTGTGGAGATAGAGCGCTCTGCGGGTGGTTTGCTGCGGATCACAATAGATTTTCCTTGGAAGGCTGAACAAAATAATCAGTTTATCCAAGTAGAGGATTGTGAGAAAGTTACGCGTCAATTGCAATTTGCTCTCGAAGTCGAGGGAATCGAGTACAACAGGCTAGAGGTTTCCTCGCCGGGTATCGATCGTTTGATTAGAAGCGAGTCTGAATTTGATCGGTTTGAGGGAGAAATTGTTGATATCACCTTCAAATTGGCTTTGGGTGCCAATGCTGCGGGGTTGGTCTCCGCTAATCGAAAAAAATTCAGGGGGACGCTTGAGAAAAGCCAGCAAACTGGTGGTTGGCAGATATCTTGGGCCGATGAGCCCAAAGTTAAGCCAGGTCAAAAAGTTTCGAAAACAAGAGCTGCAC
>DAIUEA010000359.1:0-2424 GCA_036845365.1 Limnohabitans sp.
ACTTTATGAAGACGGTTTATTCCCAACTGAAAGTGGAAGAGCAAAATTCTCTGCATTGCCTTATGTACCAACTGCAGAAGTTCGAGAATCGCGTTTCCCCTTTTCCCTCAATACCGGTCGACTGCGGGATCAGTGGCACGGTATGACACGCACGGGTTTGGTTGGGAAACTCTTTGGACATGTGCCTGAGCCTGTTGTTCAACTCAGTCCTCAGGATATGTCGCGTTTGAAATTGATTGATGGTGACTTGGTTCACGTGACCAGCAAGCGAGGATCAATTGTCATCCCCGCCCAAGCAAGCGCAGATCAAGGCGCCAACCAAGCCTTTATCGCTATGCATTGGGGAGCGTCTTATTTGAGCGGGCGAGATCATCAAAACATACCGCTTGCAGGTATTAATGCATTGACAACCTCTGCATACTGCCCCACCTCCAAACAGCCAGAGCTCAAACACGCCGCTGTAAAAGTGCTTAAAGCAGAGTTACCTTGGACACTTTTGGCATTGGCTTGGGTTCCTGAACACACAGCCCAAACTATCCTTCATCGCCTACGCTGTCTTATGGCTCAATTTGAATTCTCTAGTTGTGTTCCCTTTAGTGACACACCCTTAGAAGGCGTCCCTCGAAGTGGCGTACTCATGAGAGCGGCTTGCAGTCAAGCACCGGATATGGAAAAAGTCTTAGAGATTGAGAAAATCATACTCTCCGACAACGCAGATACGCTACGCTACATGGATGCAAAGCAAAGTCAGTTACGCGTAATGCGTTTACTAAGAGTCAAATCAGATCAAGCGAGCTCAACTCAACCAGAGCACAAACCAGATTCAACCTTAGACGCTTTTATTATTGCCGGTGATACCTCCGCGGAGAGTTGGCTAAAGACGTTACTTCAAAACAAACTCTCTACTGCAGCTTACGGAAGACGTTTGCTGATGACGGGTAATAAACCCCCTGTCGCTCTGGTGGATGTCGGGAATACGGTTTGCAGTTGTTTGGGCGTTAAAGATTCTTTAATTCAAGCTTACCTTCAAACGTGCAGTGGTGACGCTGCACAGCGCTTAAGCGCTCTACAAAGTGCACTCAAATGCGGAACACAGTGTGGGTCTTGCGTCCCAGAGCTTCGCCGTATGATTGAACCCACACTAAGCCCTGCATGAAGTTCAAACCGCACGTCACTCTCGTCGGAGCAGGTCCCGGAGACCCAGAGCTACTCACCATCAAGGCAGTAAAGGCTATTCAAGCGGCAAGTGTTTTATTGGTGGATGATTTGGTCAGTGATGAAATTACTGCCTACGCCTCTCCTCTTGCTCGCGTGATACGCGTGGGTAAACGCGGCGGTTGTAAATCCACTCCACAAATTTTTATCGAAAAGTTAATGATTCAAGAATCTTTGGCCGGTGAACGGGTCGTTCGTCTGAAGGGAGGCGATCCTTTTATCTTCGGTCGTGGTGGTGAGGAGGTGGAACACTTGCAATCGCAGGGAATTTGTGTGACCATCATCAACGGAATCACAGCAGGTCTTGCCGGTATTACCTCTCTAGGTGTACCCCTGACTCACCGCTTGCATGCTCAGGGCGTACTCTTTGTGACGGGTCATGCTAAAGAAGGAGTAGAGGATGCAATCGACTGGTGCGAGATAGCCCGAGTCGCAGCCAAAGCTAAACTGACGATTGTGATTTATATGGGGGTGAGTGAAGTCGAAAATTTAGAGAGAGCGCTCTTAATTGGTCTCAATCCCGACACACCAGTTGCTTTGATACAAAACGTTAGTTTGCCAATACAAAGACAAGCACTGTGTACGGTTAAGAATTTGACGCATATCCTGCGTAGCAATGAGCTGTCTAGTCCGTGTGTTATCGTTGTAGGCAATGTGCTTTTGGGCTTTTTGCAACTTGAGCAACAAAAAATGCATCAACTAAAAATGCAGCCACTCAAAACGAAACAGCTTATTTACTAAGTAAAACTAAAGCAGGGGTATTAAACAATAACGTTACTTTATAGAAATTAAAAAATAACGTGGATTTGACTCACAATGAGATGCTTTATTTAAAGTCTACTCACTCCCCTGATCGTCTTACCCGCAGCAACTCATCAAGCAATAGACAAATCGCGCCTAGCGTAATTGCGCTATCGGCTAAATTAAAAGCAGGGAAATGCCATGATTGCCAATAAAAATCTAAGAAATCAATAACATACCCATACATCAAGCGGTCCAAAACGTTTCCCAGCGCTCCGCCTAAGATGCAAGCTAGTGCAAAACCAAATAATTTTTGATTGGCATTCGACTTTAGCAAGGCAGTAATGAATACCGCAGCCACCAATCCTATTGCCGTAAAGAGCCAGCGTTGCCAACCGCCCTCAGAGGCCATAAAAGAGAAAGCCGCTCCGGTGTTGTGTACTCTCACAACATTAAAAAATCCAGTAA
>DAIUEA010000360.1:0-2408 GCA_036845365.1 Limnohabitans sp.
ATAAAGCAAGGTTCTTTATTTGTAAACGGTTCGAAGTGTGTTTCACGTGAAACATGTTGTAGCGAACTTAAGATTTAAATGCCGGCGTCTGTCTATACCGATCTTGTCCGTCCTGCTATTATCCGTACCACTTACAAAAACTAAGTTTTATTGGGCCTCTCTGTTGGCATGATTCATCCACACCAAACAACGCTCTGATGACATGCCAGGCACGTTTAGATGAGTCACGTCAAAGACAAAAATCCCCGAGGGCAACTGCGCCATTTCCTCAACTGGTAACTTTCCCTTCATGGCCATCCAAACGCCATTGTCGGCCAATGCACCCGTGCTTTCAGTTACGAAATCTTTTAAACTGGCAAAAGCGCGCGAGACAATAAGGTCATATTCATGGCCACCCTCCCTCTCTACTCTTCCATGCTTTGCACTCAAATTTTGTAAATTTAGCTGCAACGAGGCCTGCTTTACAAAAGCTACTTTTTTTGCCACCGCGTCTAGTGCAGTAACCTTATGTTCTGGGCATACGATTGCTATCATTACGGCCGGCAATCCAGCACCGGAACCAACGTCCAAAACACTCAGGCCGGACTTCATGCGCTGTGACATGGGGGAAATAATGCTGAGGCAGTCCATCACATGCTGAACGAGCATATCTTTAGAGCTCTTGATTGCCGTTAGGTTATAGACCGCCCCCCACTTGTGCAACAGCCTGACGTACTCTGTAATTTGCGCTATTTGTCCCTCACTTAATTCTAGAGAAAGACTCTTTGCCCCGCAAACAAGCTCTTGCTCAAGCGCAATGGGCTCTAACTCGGAGGCTTTATTTGACGAATGTTTCATGACGAAAAGGCAAAGGTTAAGTCCAACACTCCTTATTCGACCCTTACCGCTGATGAGACTGAGGGGTGATTTGACACGTCTGAATTGGCATCCTCCAGGACGCAGCCCCTTTTTGCCTTCATTCTTTTTAAGTGAATGAGCAAAAGGGAAATCGCTGCAGGCGTAACGCCAGAGATCCTGGAGGCCAACCCCAAAGTTTCGGGCCTGTATCTATTAAGCTTTTGCCGGACCTCAAAGCTCAAAGCATCGATTGACAAGTAATCCATCTCTTTAGGGAGCAAAAGACTCTCGAAACCCGCTGCGCGCTCAACCTCCACTTTTTGTTTTTCGATATAGCCCGAGTATTTAGAACTAATCTCCACTTGTTCTATGATTGTTTCACGTGAAACAGCGTCTAGCGATTCAATTTCTGCGCTTTTAAACTCGCCTGACGACAAGCTCATTAATTGATCATATGAAACGTCAGGGCGGCGCAACAAGTCAGAAAACTTATATTCATGCTCAATTTTCTTTCCCAAAACCCTCACGCTCTCTTCCTCCGATAGGTTTCGCGGATTGATCCAAATCGTTTTTAGCCTCTGATTTTCCTGTTGAATGATGGATTGCTTGGTTTCAAAGTTTTTCCACTGAATCTCGCTTATCAAGCCCATGCTTTTGGCCGCGGGGGTTAATCGTTGATCAGCATTATCCTCACGCAGTTGTAGCCTGTATTCCGCGCGACTTGTAAACATTCGATAAGGCTCTGAAACCCCCTTTGTTACTAGGTCATCAACAAGGACGCCAATGTATGCCTGATCTCTTGCGGGTGTCCATGCCGCCTCCCCGTTGCAATAAAGCCCCGCGTTTATACCTGCATATAAGCCCTGTGCAGCAGCCTCCTCGTAACCCGTTGTCCCATTGATTTGCCCTGCAAAAAACAACCCTTCTATGGCTTTTGTTTCAAAGCTTCTTTTTAACTCTCGAGGATCAAAATAGTCATATTCAATTGCGTAACCAGGCCTCAAAATATGAGCATTTTGTAATCCACGCATAGACCTGACTAGATCATATTGAATATCAAAAGGCAGACTCGTGCTTATACCGTTTGGATAATATTCGTTGGTAGTGAGGCCCTCTGGCTCTAAGAAAATCTGGTGGCTTTCTTTCTCAGCAAAACGGCTTATTTTGTCTTCTACGCTCGGGCAATACCTTGGCCCAACACCTTCTATTTTCCCGGTGAACATGGGGCTTCGGTCGAACCCAGAGCGAATTATTTCGTGCGTTTTTTCATTGGTGTGGGTTATCCAACAAGGCATTTGGTTGGGATGATCTTCCACCTTTCCGCTGTAACTAAAAACAGGTATTGGTCCTGGTGAGCCGCCCGGCATTCCGTCACCGGGCTGTTCAATGCAGGCAGAAAAATCAATTGAACGCCCATCGATTCTAGGAGGGGTTCCGGTTTTAAGGCGGCCTTGGGGTAATTTTAATTCCTTTAACCGGTCGCTTAGTCTAATTGAAGGAGGATCCCCTGCTCTGCCCGCTGAATAGTTGTCAAGGCCGATATGGATTTTCCCATTCAAAAAGGTTCCTGC
>DAIUEA010000361.1:0-2381 GCA_036845365.1 Limnohabitans sp.
AGCACAGTGTAACGGCGACTATTTTTGGATGTGCTCTGGCTTTGGAGAGAAATCCAAGAGTGGCCGAAGCGATTACAAAAGCCGGTCTTGATGTATGTTGCCATGGTTACAGATGGGAAGAGCAGTTCAAGCTATCCGCCGATGAGGAGCAAGAGCGGATGGGTATGGCCATTGAATCAATAGTTCGTACTACCGGAACTCGCCCTCTAGGGTGGTACTGCCGTTACGGCGCAAGTGAGAACACCCGTCGTTTACTGGTTCAGGAGGGTGGTTTTTTATATGACTCAGACGCCTATAACGATGAGTTGCCATACTGGGTAGAAGTTGAAGGTAAGCCTCACCTCATTGTCCCCTACACAATGGATGCAAATGATGGCAAGTTTGCGGCCCCGGGGGGATTTTCAACGCCTTTTGATTTCGAAAACTATTTGACAGCCACCTTTGATCGGCTTTACGCAGAAGGGGGAAAAGCCCCGAAATTAATGTCCATAGGCCTGCATCCAAGAATCACAGGTCGACCGGCCCGTGCTCATGCATTTGCCTCCTTTCTTGCTCACGTTCTAAAACACGATAAGGTCTGGATATGTCGACGTGAACAGGTTGCCTCTCACTGGCGCTCTGTCCATCCCTACCAAAAATGATAATGTAAGTAGACCAATTATTTTATTTGGGTGGTGGGCACTCGGTGGACTATAAAGCCGTTGAGCATTAACGAAGGCATAAACGTTGATTAACTTAACCAAGGTCTACTGCGTCAACCAAAGCAGCAATTTGAGCAAGTTACGCTGCTTACAACCGCTCAATAAGCTCAGGATGATCAGATATCTGGTGGTCTCAAAACCTCAAGCATGCAAGCATTACAGAATTACTGTCCTAATTTGAAAGGTCTTGTGTAGATTTCAAAATGCGTTTCGTTTACAAACAGTTATCTTAGACCAGGGATAACGAGACCATATCTCCTTAAGTTGCAACTATCAAAACATCTGCGCAATTGCATTACTTTTAAAATAGTTTGGCTTTTTCTTCCTCTATTTTCTCGCTCAAATTTCTTAAAACTGTTTTGTTAATTCGGTTATCTGAAGGCACTCCGTTAGGACCCAGATTTAATCTAGAAGATTCGTGAAAACCGCCCAACACGTCTTGCTGAACATGGCTCGAATCCGCGCTCTTGGGCGTGTTAATGGACATTGGATCATCAACTGGCCTACTGAGTACGCCTTGCGCAGCGGAGGAAACACGAGGCACCAGCGGGTGGATGACTCCCAGCGCGTTTGCTTTTACTGTTTGCATTAGAGCGGCGTTATGGGTCATCGGATTTTTACTTATATCTGCGGTGTTCAGGTGCTTTGCATGCTCGTCTGTCGGTACCACACTCGTACCACCCATTAAGATGGATGTTGAACTACCCAGGTAAGCTCCGGCCGCCATTTTTTCTTCAGGCGAGGCGGTGGGGTTCATCGCTACACTTTGAGCGGCCATATGTCTGTAAATCAATCCTTTAGGTATATTGCCTCCAGTTAGTTGTGAGACCGCACCAGAGTCGTATCTTTTTTCCTGCTCACCGATCTCTTTTGAATGAGCTCTTCCCCAATCGTTTCCTGCTGTGTTCTCAAACGATCTGAATGCTTGATTGGTTGCAAAACCGGTAGCCAGTTGTTGCATTTTTATTCCGTCTTGAGCGAATAGGGACATTCTTTGCGAAGCCTCTTCGCCGCGAACCTGCGCGTTTGTTTTGCTATCTGCGTTGGTGAGAGTTTCCCCAATAGCTGTGTTGCCTGAAATGGCGTGGTCTAGGTACTTTTTATCCTCCTCCCCAAAGCTTTGGTCGTTGGCGTGGCTTCTGGTTTCTCGCAAAGCTCTATCTCTATTCATATTTTCTGAAATCGCATTTTTTTGAGCAGTTTCTTTTGCGCTTGCGCTCGTATCTGTTTCAGTTGCTCCAGTGCGTCTGTCAGCCGAGGCACCCATATTGGCATTGACCCCACCTAGTCCCACTCCCAAGCCAAAAGATGCTTTAGCATCCGTGCTGGCAGAGTTAGACGTTTGGTTATTAAAAGAATTGCTCCTCGATGAGCTTTGATCTGAGGACTCGTTAGACCCTTTTTTTAGGCTTTCCTCGTAATAGGTTTGCAGCCCTGCGCTTAACTTTAATCCGTTCGTGTCGCTATGACTGGACCCTTGGGTGATTGCATTGGTGAACTTCATGTCCTCAGTGTTTGATCTGGACTGAGACTGAGACTCAGAGATGGTATTGTTAAGAGAGTTGGCCATGCTGGAGTTCATACTTGCGTTGACCGGGTCAACTTGTCCATTAATGAGGGTTGAGGCATCCCGCAGCCCTTGCGAGGTGTTAGCCACTGATGATTGACTCACAATGGGGG
>DAIUEA010000362.1:0-2374 GCA_036845365.1 Limnohabitans sp.
GTGCAGTGCTGAATACTGTCAAACGCCTTTATCAGTGCTTGGGCGAGTATTTGAGAGCCCTCTTTGTCGCGTTCCATTAAGTAGTAGGCCATTCTGGAGGCTGAGCGCTCACCCACACCTGGGAGACGTTTAAACGCTTCAATAAGAGCCTCTAAGGCGCCTGGCGTTTTCATCAAAAGGGTAATTTCATCCCTGCAGGAAGGCCGGCAGACAACTTACCCATCTTAGCCTCACTGGTCTCTTCGGCTTTGCGGGTCGCATCGTTAAAGGCCGCAGTGAGCAAATCCTCAAGCATCTCTTTGTCATCCATCACGGAGGGGTCGATGTGCACTCTTTTGACGATGTGCTTGCAGGTCATCTCAATTTTTACTTTGCCGCTGGCGGCCTCGCCACTTACATCCATCAAAGCAAGCTCGTCTTGGGCTTTGCGAAGATTTTCCTGCATCATTTGAGCCTGTTTCATTAGACCAGATAGTTGACCTTTGTTGAACATTTGAGTTTCCTGTTTTTTTGAAGTGGTTTATTTTAAATTGTCTGTAAGAGAGTCTGCAGCAATGGGCTTAATGCTACCCATGATGATTTTTGCGTCAAATTCTTGAACCATTTTTTGCACCAACGGGTCATTTTGAATTCGCTCAAGGAACTCTTTTTCTCGAGCTAAATTTTTTGCAATATTTCGTCTGGCGGGACTGTCCCGCACCACGCCAATCTCGAACTGCAATGTCACGTCGTAGCCAGCCTGTTTCAAAGCGGCTTGGAGTTTTTCTCGGTTGCTTGTTGAATTTAAGTTCTCACTCTCAACTCTAAGAATCCAGCTATCCGTTTCACGCCCAATCAACTGAGACTGCAAAGCCAACTCTCGGTTAAGCCCGTGCACTTTGCCAGATTCTACTAATTGGTAAACAACATCACTCCAAAAGTCTCCCTCTGGAGTCGCAACCAACTCTCTCACCAACCCAAACTTAGGTATCTCAAGGCTTTGACTGCGCTCAGACTGATGGTGCACAGCGACGGGGATCATCTGAGCAGATTCAACAGGCCTGCTCAAGTCAATGTGAGAAGCCTGTGCACCGAGGGAGCCTTGAGTGGCGCCGGCGCCAGGAGACAAATTTGAGGGGGGCAACTGCGGCTGATCCGAGAGCAACTCATCCTCATCCGCTTTGTAGGGCATCTCTTTGACTGGCAAAGAAATAGAGGTCATTTCGCGGGCTAGGGGATTGGTTTGAGCTAAGTCTTTTGAGGGTGTGGATTGGGCACCTGGGGGTGGAGCTGCCCTGGGTGAGGAAATCGGCGTAGTTGAGAGGGGCGCAGCCAATGCACCGTTTGAGGGTTGCGCAGCTTGGATGGGCTCAGTTTTTAAAGTTTTTTTTTGAGCCTCTTGCGACTGCGCACTGATATCAGTCAAAGACGATTCAGATTTCGAGTGCTCCCCCTTAAAGGCGAGCAGGCGCAGCAAAATCATCGTCAGTCCAGTGTACTCATCTGGAGCTAAGCCCAGCTCAGCTCGACCTTGAAGGCAAATGCTGTAAAGCAGTTGGGTTTCATCTGAGGGCAACTGAAGTGCTAGGCCCACAACGCGTTGCTCATCCGGATCCATAGACTCTTCGTCTTTCTCCCGAACCTGAGCAAAGTTAGGTACGTTTTGAACAACAGCCATCCTTTGCAATACGCGGGCCATTTCCTCTAAGACACTTGCAGCATCAATCCCCATTTGGCGTATGTTTTCACAGATTTGGAAAACAGTCAGACCGTTTGCCTCAGACAACGCTTTGATTAGGTCAAAAATATACCCAAAATCCACGCTTCCCAACATTTGACGCACATGGGCCTCTTTTACTTCACCCGCCCCAAACGCAATAGCCTGATCCGTTAAGGACAGCGCGTCCCTCATCGAGCCCCTCGCGGATTGCGCGATGAGTTTCAAAGCAAGCACCTCACAGGCAACCTCCTCGGTCTTTAAAACTGAGGACAAATGCTCCAAAATAGTCTCAGGCGCCATGGGACGCAAATTAAATTGCAAACATCTGGAGAGCACCGTGACTGGGACTTTTTGAGGGTCAGTTGTTGCCAGCACAAACTTTAAATACTCTGGTGGCTCCTCCAAAGTTTTGAGCATCGAATTAAATGCGTGATTGGTGAGCATATGCACCTCATCAATCATAAATACCTTAAAGCGTCCTTGAACAGGCTTGTAAACCGCTTGCTCTAAAAGCTGCTGCACCTCGTCCACACCTCTGTTGGAGGCGGCGTCTAGTTCCGTATAGTCTACAAAGCGACCCGCATCGATTTGCGTGCAAGCGTCGCATGATCCACATGGATTTGCGGTGATCCCTGCCTCGCAGTTGAGTGATTTAGCCAAAATGCGGGACACAGT
>DAIUEA010000363.1:0-2337 GCA_036845365.1 Limnohabitans sp.
CAACAGTGCAAGCCACACCAACCAAGGGATGATTTGCCCTGATAACCGGTAAAAGGCTTGTGGGGATGCAAATCTAAATACTGAGCCCATCATCTTCTGTTAGTTCCTTAAATCGTACAAATCTACCAAATACCCACTCTTAATCTAAAAAAATTACTCTAGCGCAACCCTCAGCGCTGCTGCGCAGGCCCAGGGACTAAAAAAAAGTGCAGGTAAAAGCATTGCCAGTAAAATTGAAAAATAAGCTTGAACCCCCAAACCCGATGCGAGGGACTCCACAGCGCCCGTGCCAAACACCAGTACGGGCACATAAAGCGGTAAAACGAGCAACGAAATCAAGACCCCCCCGCCTCTTAAACCCAGTGTCAATGCACACGCAATGGCCCCAAGACAAGACAAAATGGGTGTACCCGCTAAAAGTGTACCCACCAATACCAAACAAATATCAAAGGGTAAATCAAACAAGATCCCCAAAACGGTTGACATCAACACCAAAGGCATACCGCAAAGAATCCAGTGAGCAAGTATTTTCGCTAAAACCAATAGAGATAGGTTATTTGGGGTCAATGCCATTGCTCTAATGTGCCGTCTTGCCAATCTGCCTCAAATAAACGTCCGAGTGTAAGCATCGAAGACAAAAGCGCACCCACCCATAAAATGCCTGGAGCAAGAGTCCTTAGCATATCCAAATCTGAGCCTAGCGCTAAAGGAAATAAAGTGGCAACAACTAAATAAAAAAATAAACCACTCAACACCTCCACTTTGCGCTGCATCGCAACTTTTAAGTCTCTGCGCAAAATAGCTCCAAAACCACTCATCCGCCCAGCCCTAGCTCGTCGCCTGAATGCAAGAGCTCAAGAGGTTGATGGCTTGTAAATAGAATCGATCCTCCGAGCTCTATATGTTGATCCATTAACTTTGTCACCCACTTAATTGATTGCACATCCAACGCCACCAACGGCTCATCAAGTATCCATAGGGGAGCTGGGGAGAGCTTTAGTTTGGCCAAAGATACGCGCCGTTTCTGGCCTTGGGAGAGCGTCGCAAGGGGTACGTGTTCGCGTCCCTTTAGGCCAAAATAATTTAACGCCTCTAAGAGTTCCTCCTCCTGAGGATTAGTCTGCATTAATTGGGTCTCAAACAATAGATTCTCAAGGGGGCTTAACTCATCTTTGAGTGCCAACTTATGTCCCAGGAAAAGTATATTTTGCAAAAACAAGGGCAAATCTTCTTTTGTATCTTGACCGGCCCAACAAATTTGCCCCTCATCTAAGGGGATTAGGGAGCAAATTGCGCGCAGCAAAGTGGTTTTACCAATGCCGTTATCACCTTGAATATGGATCCATTTGCCCGGCTTTAAACTGAAATTGATGGCCTTTAAAAGTTGTTTCCCGCCTCTCGATAGAGAGACATTTTTAACTTCAAGGAGTTGACAGGGATGCACAGTGTGGAGTTTTTAGGTTCGGGCAGAGCTTTTGTCGTTAAAACAATCAAAATTAGAGCGCTAGATCGGCTTTAATCAGCTTTTGCTCCAGAAGCTCTAACAATTGAGCCCCAACGCAGGACTTCGGTGCGGTCCAGCTCCGCCATTTGCTCAGGTGAGGAGCCACTGACGTTGTATCCAGATTCGGTCATCCTTTTCACGAACTCAGGGGACTTGGTGCCTTTGATCATTTCGGCGTTGAGTTTCATGATAATTTCCTTGGGCGTGTTGCTAGGGACTACAAGTCCAAACCAAACTCCTGATTCATACCCTGTCACTCCAGATTCCGCAAGGGTTGGCAAATCAGGCAAACTGGGATCTCTTTTAGCACCCGTTGTTGCAATCGCCCTTATCTTCCCCGTTTTAATGTATTGAATAGAGGACGGAATATTGTCAAACATCATCATCACTTGATTTCCCATTAAATCAGTAAGTGCGGGCGCACTTCCCTTGTAGGGGATGTGTATTAGATCTACTTTGGCTAAACTTTTAAACATTTCCCCAGACATATGGATGCTTGTACCGCTGCCGCTAGAGGCGTAGTTAAGCTGTCCGGGAGCAGCCTTAGCCATCGTGATTAAATCTTGTAAGGAGTTAATTTTAGAGCTAGGGGGAACAACTAAAACGTTGTTCATCGAGACTATGGTGCCAATGGGCGCAAAGTCTTTACTTGGGTTGAAGGGCATTTTTGAGTAAAGAGCTGGATTTATCGCCTGAATCCCGCTTGTGGTCAACATGAGGGTGTAACCATCGGGGGCGGCGTGCGCTAATTCAGTCCCTCCAAGATTGCCGCCTGCACCTGGTCGGTTTTCTACAGTAACGGGTTGACCCAGATTTTTTGATAACTCAATGGC
>DAIUEA010000364.1:0-2313 GCA_036845365.1 Limnohabitans sp.
TCAATTCGTCAATTACCCAATTTCTTAATTACCGCAACAATATCTGTCTCACTGGACTTTCCCATTGAAACAATCGAAGACCTCAGCGCTTAAATTTCGCGTTGGGAATTTAGAATCTTGGGCCTTCTTTAGCGACGCCGACCGCAGCATCCACCGTAATAACCGAAACCAATAGCTACTGGGGGATAAACGTAACCGTATCCATAACCGTAGCCATATGGATAAGCACTTGGGTAGCGGTAAGTTGTGACCGTATAAGCAGGAGCAGGTGTGACGATGGTACTTGCAAGGGTCGGAGCTCCTGAGGCGTAATTAACGACCGGGGCTGATCCAGGAGGAGGTGCGGTGCCGCTCGGTTGTAGCTGACCTTGAGCAACCGGGTTAAGCTGGATATTTACAAACTTACCCGGATCTGATTGCATCTCAATGTTGTATTGCTTACCGGCATACTCATAGACTACTTGGTAAACGGTCGCATTTTGTAGGACATTTTGTGTGGAACAAGTCGATACGTTTTGCAAATCCATGCTGGGAGTTTCCAGGTTATTGCCCACAATTGCACCTGATATCGCACCAATTGCAGTAGAGGCTGCTTGCCCCGCGCCCGAGCCGAGGGTACTTCCAATTAACCCACCCGCAACGGCACCAACAACCGCTCCTGCGCCTGTTTTAGGCTCGGGGACCGCGACTTGGGAGGTGCCGCAAACTTGCTGAGGAACGTAGAACTGCTTTACCACCGGCGTACTAGAGAGGACGCGTCCCTGTTCTTGAGCGTTCGCATACCCAAGCAATCCAAACAATCCCAGCAATCCAAACCCTAAGATTGCAGGCGTTAATTTAAGCATAGATTTTTGATTTGAATTCATGATAGTTCACCGATGAGATAAGATTCACATTAGTCTTTTTAAGACAACAAGAGCTGAACACAAAAAATTAGGCATCAAGGAAAACGACAACGAAGAAGAAAGGTGCTATCTCTTCAAGCTTGTAGTATGTACTCCATTTAAACGCTTGTAAAGTATTTTTAGTTGACTAAGGGATCAAAGAAAATCTCGTAAACCATGTGATTTACACGGAAATTACACGCAACAAATGAATGCGCTTATTTTCTAGCTCAGGGCCTGGTGAATAAGTCTACCCAGCACTGCTCCACTCTGTCCCACTCTGCCCAACTGCGCTAAAAAAACCGCTGTATCTAAGCATCAAATGCTTTAGCTAAATATTCAGCCATGGGTTTGACATCAATTCCTTGTTTGGCCTCCACCATAATGCGCAACAAAGGCTCGGTCCCGCTGGCACGAATGAGCAGTCTTCCCTGCCCGCTCAGCTGCTTAGTGACCTCGGCTGTACGACGTTTAAACTCTGGATTTTTTTGCCAATCCGCGTCGGGTTTGATGGGTAAGTTCAATAAAATTTGAGGAAAAAGTTTTACGTCTTTTAACATTTGTGCGGGCGTCAGTTTATTTCTGACACAGGCCTGTAACACTTGCAATGCGCTGATGATGCCGTCACCCGTTGTATGTTTGTCAAGGGCCAGTAAATGACCGGAGCCCTCTCCGCCCAAATTCCAGCCCCTTCGCTCAAGCTCCTCTAGAACGTACCTGTCCCCCACTTTAGCTCGAACCATATTCACTCCCCGCTCTTTCAAAGCGAGTTCAACCGCCATGTTGGTCATTAATGTACCCACAACACCTTCTACTTTTTGACCGCTCGTGATTCGTTCGTCCACCATCAAATAAAGTATTTCATCTCCGTTGAAAAGTCGCCCTGATTTGTCCGCAAACTGAAGTCGGTCCGCATCCCCGTCGAGCGCAATACCAAAATCTGCCTGGTTTTCTAAAACAGCATTAACGAGGGCCTGAGGGTGAGTGGCTCCGACATCGCTGTTTATATTAAATCCATCTGGGGAGCAACCAATTGAGATCACCTCGGCACCCAACTCGTGGAACACTTTAGGGGCAATTTGGTAGGCTGCGCCGTGGGCTGCGTCCACCACTATTTTGAGGCCCTTTAAAGTCAGGTCATTAGAGAATGTACTTTTGCAAAACTCGATGTACCTTCCAGGCGCGTCATCAAGTCGTTTGGATCGACCCAAAGCGCTGGACTGCACCCACTCAGGCGGCTTTAAAAGTGCTTGCTCAACAGTTAGCTCCCAAGCGTCATCCAACTTAGTCCCGTTAGAGCTGAAGAATTTAATTCCGTTGTCTGCATAAGGGTTGTGACTGGCGCTGATCACCACACCTAATGAAGCTCTTTGGGCACGAGTCAAATAGGCAACGCCTGGGGTGGGCAAAGGCCCGAGCAAAATAACAT
>DAIUEA010000365.1:0-2299 GCA_036845365.1 Limnohabitans sp.
ATATTATTCGTCGCTCAGGTGAAAATATCGCCGCCGCCGAGGTGGAGGCTTTGCTGCAGGCGCACCCTCTAGTTGAAAATGTAGCCGTACTCGCAGTGAAAGATGAGTTACGTGAGGAAGAGGTATTGGCCTGCGTGGTGTTAAAGGATAAGGCAATAAAAGCAATGGCAAGCACAAGCATAATCGAAAGCACAAGAGCAATGGCCACCGCCAAAGTGCTCTTTGACTACTGCAACGCGAATTTAGCTTACTACAAGACACCGGGTTGGTTGTATCTCACCGACAGCATTCCGACCACTGCCACACAAAAAATTCAGAAGCATCAAATCTTTGAGCCTGGTCTTGATCCGCGCACATTGGCGGGCATGATGGATTTGCGCGGATTCAAAAAACGCGATTCCCGCGCATCACCCTCTTAAACACCCCCCCAAGTCCTGATCACTTTGTTCTTGTTGTTTAGCCCTTAACCCTTACTTTATTCATCCTATGCCACTGCCCAAAATCTTTCAAAACGCGCTGAGCATCCCAGCAATAGGCTCGCCCATGTTTTTGGTCTCCTTCCCCCCACTCGTCACCGCGCAGTGCAAAGCAGGCGTGGTCGGCACCTTCCCCCATGTCAACGCACGCACCTCAGAGCAGTTTGACAGTTGGCTAAGTCTCATCGAAGGTGAACTGGCAAGCGAGAGGGCTCAAAAACCCTTTTCTGCAATTGCACCCCACGGTGTAAACCTCATTGTTCACCGCTCTAACCCAAGGTTTGATCCGGACCTTGAACTCGTTATAAAACACCGTGTCCCCTTCGTCGTCACGTGTTTGGGTCATCCTGGCAAAGTGGTCGAAGCAGTGCATGGCTATGGGGGAACGGTTTTTTGCGACGTAACGAGCGCCGAGCATGCGCGCAAGTCCATCGACTCCGGTGCGGACGGCCTGATCTGCGTTGGCGCCGGGGCGGGTGGACACGCATCAAGCCAAAGCGCATTCTCATTGGTGCGTGAGATTCGAGAGTTTTGGGACGGTTGTCTCGTGCTGGGTGGCGGTATTAATGATGGATATCAAATACGCGCTGCTGAATCTTTGGGGGCTGACTTGGTTTACATGGGCACTCGTTTTATTGCCACCCAAGAGTCAAACGCTCAACAAGAGTTCAAGCAAATGTTGATTGACTGCGATGTCTCCGATTTGATCTATACCGATAGACTGTCGGGCATTCATGCTAACTTTCTCAAACCCTCCCTTGACAAGTGGGGCATAGACGTTAACCAACTCCCGCCCAAAAAAGCCGACATGTCCTCCTTGACAGATACCAACGCCAAACTCTGGAAGGACTTGTGGAGCGCTGGGCAGGGGATTGCCACTATTCACGACGCGCCGGGCGTGAGCGATTTAGTTGCACGCATTCGTAACGAGTATGAAATAGCCTGCAAAATGGGTCCAAGCCTCGCTATCAAGCAGCCTGCCCTAGGGCACGTAAACAGCTGAAATAAACACATGAAGGTTATAGACTTTTACTTTGACTTCTCCTCGCCCTATGGCTACTTTATGTCTGAGAAGATCGGGGCGACTGCTCATAAGTATGGACGCACGGTCCATTGGCATCCTGTGCTCCTATTTGCTGTCTTACGTTCTGTAGGTCTTCCCCCACCCTTTGAGCATCCCATTAAGCTTGAATATATAACCAAAGACTTTGCACGTTCGGCCAAACAAAGTGGTGTTAAATATGCCTTGCCCCCAACGTTTCCGGCCTCAACGCAGCACGCCGCGCGCGCGTTTTATCAGCTAAGAGAAAAAGCACCCGACTGTGCCATTCCCTTTGCTCAAAGCGTACTGCGTAAGTTCTTTTGCGAAGGGCTCGATATCTCAAGTCTTGAGTTAATTTGTCAAATCGTTTGCAGTCAAACCGATGCGCTTGGAGACTTGATGGGGGTGAGTGACCTTCTTAAAACACAAGCTGCCAAGAGTGTTCTACAAAATGCTATTGCGCAGGCCGTTGATAAAAAGGTATTTGGCTCTCCCTTTGTCATCATAGATGGAGAGCCTTTTTTTGGTTTTGACAGACTTCTACAGATCGAGCAAAAACTTGCATCTACTGTTTGAAGCCTAATCCCTTAGAGCTGGAGTAAAAAAATGAAGTACGACCTTGTGACGACTGAGATAGTAGGGCAAGTTGGCCTGATGCGGTTTAATAATCCCGAAGAGCTCAACACATTACATGTGCCGATGCTGCTTGCGATGGAGGAGCGACTGACGGAGCTTGAAAATAACAATTTGGTTCGCGTCATTGTCGTCACCGGAGTTAATG
>DAIUEA010000366.1:0-2295 GCA_036845365.1 Limnohabitans sp.
GTCCATAAGTCAATACTCACTCATAAATGATGGTCTCATAAGTTAAGGCTGTTTTTTTAGATCTAGACGTTCCTTTAATCCACCGTAGCAGAGATTTTGAGCGCAAATTTATTACTATTTAAAAAACGAAATTTCTCAATTCACTGCAGATCTTAAAAAGTATCATTGTTTCCCCCTATATTTGGATTTTTCTTCATAAGTAATAGATACAATCGTGCCTCCTTTTTAAGCAACACATACTTTTACTCCACAACATGCAACTGGGTAACTATTTACTAGAAAACAACGTATTTGTTGCCCCAATGGCAGGAGTAACGGATCGTCCGTTTAGATCGCTTTGCAAAAAATTAGGGGCGGGTTATGCAGTCAGCGAGATGGTGACATCAAGGCCTGATTTGATTAAAAGCACAAAAACACAAAGAAGAATTAATCACACAGGTGAAAGTGGTCTTATTTCTGTGCAGATTGCGGGAACGCAGCCCAAAGAGATGGCTGAGGCAGCACTCTTTAATATTGACAAGGGTGCACAGGTCATTGATATCAATATGGGTTGTCCGGCTAAAAAAGTGTGTAATAAATGGGCTGGCTCCGCTTTGATGCAAGATGAAGTACTTGCCCTCAGTATCATCGAGTCAGTTGTTAACGCCTGCCAACCCATGTCAATACCTGTTACATTAAAAATGCGAACGGGTTGGAGCGAACAAGCCAAAAACGCCCAATTGATTGCCCTCGCTGCGCAGGATTTAGGCGTGCAGATGATCACGATCCACGGGAGAACCCGCGAACTGGGTTACAAAGGTCAAGCTGAGTACGACACAATCAGGCAGATCAAGGCCGCACTGAGCATTCCAGTTGTGGCAAACGGCGATATTGATTCAGCAGAGAAAGCCAAATGGATCCTAGACTCCACCAAAGCAGACGCGGTGATGATTGGACGCGCTGCCCAGGGAAACCCCTGGATTTTTAGAGAAATTTCTCATCATCTTCGAACTGGGAGACTTTTAGCCCCCCCTTTGGTGGCTGAGGTCAGGTCCCTTTTGCTTGAGCACCTCGAGGAGCATTACACACTTTACGGATCCTTTACCGGGGTTCGTACGGCGCGCAAGCACATTGGGTGGTATGTAAAAGGTCTTCAAGGCCACGAGGCCTTCAAAGAAAAGATGAATCAATTAGAGGACACCGGTGAACAACTGCGAGCAGTTGCTCATTATTTTGACGCCTTGTCAGAGCACGGCGAACGTTTGAAAAAAGTAAAGTTAGAGAGAATAGAGCACGTTTATGAGTAAAAAACAAATAGAAGATGCTGTGAAGCACAGCCTAGAGTCCTATTTCAAAGACCTAAAGGGATCGGAGCCGAATAACTTGCATGATATGCTTATAAAAATAGTTGAAAAACCATTGCTTGAGGTAGTTATCAAGCACGCGGAGAACAATCAGTCTAAAGCTGCTCAGTGGCTCGGAGTAAACCGCAATACGCTGCGTAAAAAATTAACTGACCACAAAATGCTTTAATATTCGCTGCGACTTATGAATTTCCAACACACATACAGCAAGACTGAGTTTAATCAAAGCATTAATCAAAAAATCAATCAATTAAATAAGTTTCTATCTGTTGTCGAATTTAAAAAAAAGCTTCTCTGCGCCGGGCAAAGCTACGTCGTAATTGCAACTGCTTTTATTGGCTTTAAAAGATGCGCTAGATAACCCTAACCCTAGCCACAGCCCTTACACTAGCCCGCACATTTAACCCCCACACACCTCCCGAGCAAAACCCCCTCTTTGGAACACAGACCCTATGAAAGCGTTAATTTCTGTCTCTGATAAAACTGGCATCGTAGAGTTTGCTCAAGCGCTCCACAAGATGGGCGTAGATCTGATCTCAACCGGGGGCACTGCCAAGTTACTAAGCGATCATGGACTGCCTGTGAAAGAAGTTTCAGAGCTTACTGGATTTCCAGAGATGCTAGACGGTCGAGTTAAAACCCTTCACCCAGGAGTGCATGCGGGGCTTTTGGCCAGGCGTGATTTACCCGCCCATTTGCAATCCCTTGCCGATCACGATATCGCCTGCATCGATTTACTGGTGGTTAATTTATACCCTTTCGAGAAAACTGTCAGTAAACCCGGGTGCTCTTTTGAGGATGCAATCGAAAATATTGATATCGGCGGTCCAGCCATGGTGAGGAGTGCAGCAAAAAACTGGCAACACGTTGCAGTCGTTACTGACTCAACCCAGTACGCACAGGTTCTTCAAGAGATTGGTAACAAACAAACTCTATCAGATGAGTTGAGGCT
>DAIUEA010000367.1:0-2277 GCA_036845365.1 Limnohabitans sp.
CCATACTTTGCTGCGAATGACGGGGAGCCAGTGGGTCTGTTTTACCCATCACGATGTAGACCGCACACCTTGGGTCGCCCGCACCGGAGCTCCACCATTTGCGCCCGTTGATGATGTAGCTGTCCCCGTCTTTCTCGATTTTGCACTGCACGTTGGTCGCATCCGAGGAGGCCACGTCAGGCTCAGTCATTAAAAACGCAGATCTGATCTCCCCCCTTAAAAGTGGCTCTAACCACTTGTCTTTGAGCTCCTCGCTTGCGTAGCGCTCAAAAGTCTCCATGTTCCCCGTGTCCGGGGCAGAGCAATTGAAGACCTCCGCAGCAAAGGGAACTCGGCCCATAATTTCGCAAAGCGGGGCGTACTCTAGGTTTGATAAACCTTGTGGCGCTCTGGTGCTTTTAGGTAAAAATAGATTCCACAGACCCGCTTTTTGGGCAAGGGGTTTGAGCTTTTCAACAATCTTGGTCGGTATCCATGCATCTCCGTTGGCCCTGTTTTGAGCGATTTCATCAAAAAACACTTTCTCGTTGGGGTAAATGTGCTCCTGCATAAAGCTGAGCAACTGAGATTGCATGTGCTTAACTTTGTCTGTGTAATCAAAATTCATGTGAGGTCCTATGTTTTATTAATGATGCTGAATACGGTGTTCTCGTTTGATTCTTTGTTTCGGGGAGGGCGTAAATTAAGCGCCGTGTTTTTGTGCAAATTTCCAAGCAAGCTCTGCCATCGGTCGCGCACCATCTGCGGATGTCTTGGCTTGAGCGCTTGAGGCAGTGCCTGCGTCGACGCGCTTAGCGATACCTTGCAAAATTGCGGCAATGCGAAACATGTTGTAGGCCAAGTAAAAGTTCCAATCTTTAGCCAACTCCTCAGGAGTGGTGATTTTAGTTCTTGTGCAATAGGACTGGATGTAGTCTTTCTCCAAGGGTATGCCAAGTGCGTCCAGGTCAAGTCCGCCAATTCCTCTGAACGTCCCGGGCTTAATGTGCCAAGCCATACAGTGGTAGCTAAAGTCAGCCAACGGGTGACCCAGAGTTGAGAGCTCCCAGTCCAGCACCGCTTGTACCTTTGGCAGGGTTGGGTGAAACATGAGGTTGTCAATTCTGTAGTCCCCGTGAACGATCGATACCAGGTCCATGTGCGGTCCCTTAGGTAGGTGTTTGGGCAACCAATCGATCAGTAAGTTCATCTCAGGTATGGGTTGTGTGATGGAGGCCAAGTACTGTTTGCTCCACCTACCGATTTGACGCTCAAAATAGTTACCCGGTTTGGCAAAATCTTCGAGACCTATTTTCTTGATTTCTTCTAAAGAGATGCTGTGCAAATTAGCAATAACCTCGTTCATAGCGTCGTAAATTTGAGCACGTCCCTCTTTTGTTATTTGGGGTAAATCTTGTTCCCAAAACACTCGGCCCTCTACAAATTCCATGATGTAAAAAGCTCTTCCAATGACAGCCTCATCTTCACAAAGTGCCATCATTTGAGCGACGGGTACTTGGGTGCCAGAGAGGGCTTTCATGACCTTGAACTCTCTTTCGATCGCATGGGCGGATGGGAGCAATTTTTCCTTCGGGCCGGGTTTGGCGCGCATGACATAAGTTTGAGTCGGTGTAATCAACTTATAAGTGGGGTTAGATTGGCCACCTTTGAACATTTCTACGCTAATGGGCGGTGCAAACCCCTTCACACACCCGCTCATCCACCGCTCGAGGGCCAGCACATCAAAGCGGTGAGCAGGGCTTACTAGGGAGGAGCCACCAAAACGCTCGTCTGCGCTTGGTTGTGGTGCGCCAGTGGAGGAGGGGTGGGGGAGGTTAGAGGCTTCTTGTGTCATTTATGAAATGAGTGGTTTAAAGATGGATGGTTTTTGAGGAAAATCGCAACTGATTGACGATTTATTTGTATTTGGGTGGTTCTTTGTTTAAGAATGCAAGAATCCCAATGCCTGCATTTTCGTGATGCAAGTTATTTACAAAGTGATCGCGTTCTTGTTGCATGTGGGAAATAAGGTCTTGGGTACTTGCTGCGTTGATGAGCTCTTTGATACTGGCCGTGGAATTTCTAGCTCTTGCAGTTAACTGTTGGGACAAGGCTAGGGCAGATTCGAACGCCTGACCAGGACCGGTTAACTCATAGATTAGCCCCAGGCGCGCCAGTTCAAGGGATTTGATGCGCTCACCCATTAAGAGCCAGCGTGTGGCCAGTTGACGGGGAAGGAGTCGAGTTAAATGCCAAGAAACTCCCCCGTCTGGGGACAGTCCAATGTTGCTGTAAGAG
>DAIUEA010000368.1:0-1184 GCA_036845365.1 Limnohabitans sp.
ACCTGGAGTCATGTTGAATCCCCAAAATTAAGCTGTAGATAGAGAAAAGCATCTCTTTGGGGTCAGCTTGCGGTTTTAAGTGGCCCTCTGCCTTTGCCATCTCAATTGCTTTGATTAAAGTGTTCCTCCAAGTCGTCACTGTTTGGGCAAGAGCCGTGCGAACGGGGCCTGGCTTATCATCTAATTCAAAAGCCCCGGATATGTAGATGCATCCTGTGCTCAGCTCGGAGACGGTTAACTCGGTCCATTTGTCTAACATTTTTTTTAGCCTGGGCAGCCCACGGGGCTGCTTTAACGCTGGCTCGAATACAAAACTACGAAATCTTTTGTGGTATTCATGGATGACTTCGATTTGAATATTTTCTTTGGATTCAAAATGAGCATAAACTCCGCTTTTGCTCATTCGCACTCGCTCAGCAAGGAGGCCAATACTGAGCCCCTCAAACCCATCGCGGCCCACCAAGTAGAGCGCCGCGTCTAAGACCAGAGTCTTCGTTAAATCGCCCTTGTTGATGATTAAATCTCCAAAATAAGATACTGTCCACAGATGAATTTAAAAATATTAAATTCGTCGTTAATTATGGGTAGGGTTGGGAAATTATGAGGATAAATTATATCTAAATTGAGGGGTAAAACGCAAAATATTAGTACGGTCGTGCTTTTTTTGAAATTAATGTCTATACTTATGTCTATACTATCTGCAAGTAAATACAGGCAAGTAAATACAGACAAGTAAATACAGGCAAGTAAAGTGTCCTCAACTGATCTCAACTGATTTGGAGTTTCTATGAGTTATCAAGCGCCCATAAAAGATATGCTTTTCGTGATGAGTGAGACGGCCGGATTAAGCGAAGTGGCTCGGATCAAGAAGTTTGAAGACTTTGGTATTGAAACTGCAGCTGCAGTGCTGGAGGAGTCCAATAAATTTTGCGCCAGTGTGTTGGCACCCTTGAACTGGGAGGGAGATAAAAATCCCCCCCACTGGCGCGACGGGCAGGTCAGTGTTTCTCAGGGTTTCAAGCAAGCTTATCAGCAGTTTAAATCAGGTGGTTGGCAAGGCGTTACACATGACCAAGAGTACGGCGGACAAGGGCTACCTAAAATCATCGCAACTGCGTGTACCGAGATGATTAATGCTGCCAATCTATCGTTTGCACTTTGCCCGCTTCTAACCGACGGTGCAA
>DAIUEA010000368.1:1194-2273 GCA_036845365.1 Limnohabitans sp.
CAAGAATTTATCTTTCACTTCATGACTGCCTGCAGTAATAAGCGCCTCAAGGTGCAATTGAGGCGCTTATTACGGCAGGCAGTCATGAATTAAAAGATAAATTCTTGCCTAACATGGTGTCTGGCAAGTGGTCTGGCACGATGAATTTAACTGAGCCTCAAGCAGGCTCAGACCTATCTCTTGTAAGGACCAAGGCTTTGCGCCAGCCGAGCGGGGATTACAAAATCCAAGGCACCAAAATCTACATTACTTACGGTGAGCATGATATGACTGAAAATATCATCCACTTGGTTTTGGCACGAACTCCGAACTCTCCTGAGGGTGTTAAGGGGATATCTTTGTTTGTAGTGCCTAAATTTTTAGTCAACGACGATGGATCTTTGGGAGATAGAAATGATGTGTACTGTGTATCCATTGAGCATAAGTTAGGAATAAAGGCAAGTCCAACCGCAGTGCTCCAGTACGGGGATAAGGGGGGAGCGATTGGCTATTTGGTGGGTGAGGAAAACCGCGGCCTGGAATACATGTTCATCATGATGAACGCAGCTCGCTTTGGTGTTGGAATGCAGGGCGTGTCCGTGGCTGATAGGGCTTATCAAAAGGCCGTCTCCTACGCCAAACAAAGAGTTCAGTCCAAAGACCTTAACGGCTCGGATGGGCCTGTAGCGATTATCAATCACCCGGACGTGAAGCGTATGCTTGCCACGATGCGCGCGTACACTGAGGGCTCGCGGGCCGTTGCCTATCTAGCCGCAAATTTCAGTGATCTCGCGCACAACAGCACAGATGAGCTGGAGCGGGCGCAAAACGCAGCTTTATATGAGTTCATGGTGCCCGTAATTAAGGGATTTTCCACAGAGATGTCCATCCTTGTTGCAAGTCTGGGTGTTCAGGTACACGGGGGGATGGGGTTTATTGAGGAAACCGGCGCGGCTCAGTACTACCGAGACGCGCGCATCTTAACCATTTACGAGGGAACAACGGCAATACAGGCAAACGATTTAGTCGGTCGTAAAACTTACAAAGATAAAGGGGCTACGGCTTTCGCTATTTCTAAAATGATTGAAAGTACCCTGGCT
>DAIUEA010000369.1:0-2253 GCA_036845365.1 Limnohabitans sp.
GCGGACGTCCTCCCAGCCCTCCGTATCGACGCGCACTTCGACGCCAGTTTTTTCCGTGAACTTATCGATGGTGTTTTGGTACGCGTCCATGTCTCCTTGAACAAAACGTTTCCACCTCAGGATCCGCAGTTTTGCCCCCTTCTCAACCGTATTGTTCCACTGCGCAGCGGCGTCTTTGACCCAAAAGAACGGTGACGCCAAGCCCGCGGCAGCGACCGCAGAGGAGGCACGAATGAGGCCTCTTCGCCCTTCGTTGGGCGTGTCTTGTGATGCTGCGCTGATTGGGCTCTCAGGATTTTTGACAATAGGGGTATCTGACATAAAAGTTCTCCTTAGGTGAAACGCAAAAAATTCAAAGGCTTGGAAAAATGCAAATTAGGGACGGGCGTTGATTCTTTGACCACTTGCTTGGTCAAATAGGTGAGCGCGCGCTTTATCGGGCATCAAGTGCAGGGTCTCACCAGGCTTGAAGGTGTGTCTTTCCCTAAAGACGCTTGTGATTTGTTGTCCAGCCACTTTTGAGAAAACTTGGGTCTCAGCACCTGTAGGCTCTACAACGATCACTTTGTTGGTTATGCCCTCGCCGGTTGGGCAGACGCTTAAATGCTCAGGTCTGACCCCGTAGGTGACTGCGCGTCCCTCATCGGCTGCCGAGTTTGAGGGGATGGGCAACGAGTCACCAGAGTTTAGGACGACCTGACCTCCTTTGATGACGCCGGGCAAAAAGTTCATTGAGGGGGAGCCTATAAATCCGGCTACAAATTGGTTGTCAGGGAAATCATAGAGTTGAAGGGGAGTGCCTGTTTGCTCCACCCGTCCGTCTCTCATGACCACGATTTTGTCAGCCATCGTCATCGCCTCTATTTGGTCGTGGGTGACGTAGATGGATGTGGTTTGAAGTCTTTGGTGCAATTCTTTAATCTCGGTGCGCATCAGTACGCGCAAATTGGCATCCAGGTTTGATAGGGGTTCGTCGAATAAAAACACTTGAGGGTCCCGCACAATTGCTCGCCCCATAGCGACACGTTGACGCTGCCCCCCCGAGAGTTGTCTAGGGAACCTGCTTAGCAAAGTGTCGAGCGCGAGAATTTTAGAGGCCTTAGAGATTCGCTCCTCAATGCTTTGCGCACTCTCTTTTGCTAGCATTAAAGAAAATGCCATATTCTCCCTAACGGTCATGTGGGGGTACAAAGCGTAGTTTTGAAACACCATGGCGATATCGCGCTCTTTGGGCGGCATATTGTTGACCACGCGCTCGCCTATGCTAATCTCACCCGCGCCGATCTCCTCCAAACCAGCAATCATCCTCAAAAGTGTTGATTTACCGCAACCTGAAGGACCCACTAAAACCACAAATTCAGAGTCTTCGATGTCAATCGATACTCCTTTGATGATGGGGCTTTTACCGAAATTCTTAAAAACATTGGAGATTGAAACTGAAGCCATATAGAGATTATGAGTAAATTATCCGCAAGATAGGGTTGTAATGAAGTGTCTTATTTATGGGCTATCTGGCAAAAAAGGTGCTCTTATTTAGAGTCACTCAAAAGTGACCTTATTTCAACAAGAAATGCAGGCTGTATAAATCCTGGTTTACCCGGTAAATTCCAAATAGATAGGGGGTGTTACTTTACGGGGCTGAGCAAAAGTTTTGAACTGTTTTGAGAAATCTTGTTTTGATATCGTGCTTGCCTTGAGTCGGCCAGCATTATGCCCAGCAAGGGGCTACTTGGTATTGAGTGAGAGTTTTAGAGCTAGGGTTTCTCTAGGGTTTCGCTAGAGTTTAAATAGTTAGCTATAAAGGGAAATTTACGTAAAAGCCACTGCTATTTCGATTTTTTAGGCTGCCCAAGCGCAGTTACAGAAAGAAAAATCTATTCTTCCTCGAAATGCTTCCAACACGAAGTGTCTGCAAGTATCTCGCTCTTGTTGTTTAGGCAGTATTCTTTGTAGATATGTTTTGCGTGATCACTGAGTATGAATGTTCTGTATAAAGTTCTGTCTTTTACAGAAAAAATGACGAACCTCGGCTGTGGGCAGTTATCCCCGAGTAAACATGTTCTCATCACATCCGTATTGACGTAAAACTCTATGGAGACTATGGGCAAGTTTGGAGGCTTCTCAGTTGGCACAAGCCGCATTGCACAGCTCCTGCCAGTGACCGACGCAACGCCGCTTTTGGCTGCCAACATATTCATGTCTTTGGTCAGCAACTCCCTGTACCACTCGCCCACTGTGCCCCTACACAGATAG
>DAIUEA010000370.1:0-2246 GCA_036845365.1 Limnohabitans sp.
CGTATTTAGGGTCAACGTTGATCCAATCTTTTTGATTCAGCAGCGTCTCTTGCTCAGATCTCCAGCGTTGCACGTCCTCTTGAAGCGCTGCCTCTAAAGACTGAGCCTCCTCCCAGTATTTGGTAGATAGCACTTCAATTCTTTGCGAAAGAAGCACTGCGGCCTCTCGCTGGACTTGCGCTCTGTGTTGTAAATCCTCGATCGTTTTGACTCTCTCAGCCAGTGAACTCCTTAAACTAGCCAAAGGTTCTTTTGAGATAGGAGCACCCTCCTTGGCGGCGTCTCTTTGCCAAGCCATCGCATCGGCTAAATTGAGCTTATGGGTTCCTAGCAAAATATTGGCTTTATCTGACCAGTGCGCAATCAATGCCTCTTGGTTTAGGGCTTTTTTAATCTGGTCCATGCTGTCTTTAACTTGGCGTGCTGCTCCCTTGTCTTTAGCGCTTAGCAGCTTAAAGACATCGCTCATTTGTTCGTAGCTAGGAGGTGGAGATGACTCTAACCAATGTTTAATCAACTGAGCCCGCGCGAGTGCTGTGGAGGCACTGATGGCACCCCCAGTTAAATGATCAATAGCGGCGGGGTTAACTATGTTTTCTGAATGAGCTGTCACAGATATATTGCTTAAAAAAAGGGAAAACGTATTTTCGTCGTTTTCGTTGGAATTGGAAGTTAATCGGGATTTATCTTTGAATTAAGAAATAAAAGTCATGAAATTAGCCACTAAATTTAACAATATTTTTTCAATTGAGTACTTGTTGGTAAAAATTACAGAAAGCACTTTTAACTTAAGTATGCTTTTTAATCGGCACAGGCAAGTAATGTGTTGCTAATCATTGAGACCTGGTGGACCAGGCACGAGTCACGTCCGAAAAAGTTAAAAATACTGAACGGTGAGTGATCAATTTAATTGGACCTCGCGCGCGAGCATTTATCAGAGGGAGCCTTAAATCGGATCAAGAAACGTCTTATCAGCTAAAATACAGACTGTATTGTATCGGCTCTTCTTGCTTGAAAGCGTTGCCAAAGGATGCTCTGGTTTTTAACAGCTATTTTGAATAGCCTCCTTTAGAACCCATTGATTTTTTCAAAGCACCGGTTAGGATTTTTAGGGTCCTCCAAAGCGAGTTGGCTTGTAACGGCGTTGAGACCCACAAAGCCTTAATTTTTCGTCAACTTTTCGCCCTCATACTTGGCAACAGCTACAGATTTTTTGTTTCATTTCAGTTTGTAATTTTGGGTTAAGTTGCTAGCTTAAATTTCAAAATTAGTTATAAAAAAGTAACTATTTAAAATTATTCATTAAAAAGCGCTCATACAAAAGTAATAAAGGGATTTTCATTGACAGTTTTTGAACAAGTTAAGCACGGAATCAGAACTTTTGTCAGCGATGTGACGCAAGGCTTCTTAGCTATCACGCACAACGGCCTGGCTCTAGTTGGGCTGCTTGTGTTTAGCGCTTGCATAACTCTTACATTAAAGCCTGACATCAGAGCTCAGGGGGAGACCTTGCTGCTTGGATGGCTTCAAGAGCAGCAAGACGAAGCCACTGGCATATTGAGTGACGCAGACGCCGTCGACCGGGCAACGGCCACAGATCCAGGTGAACTCCCCAAACAGCAGGCCAATTTGGCTTTTTGGTTAAGTCGCAAATACCACGTTGCCCCAGAGCCTCTTAGCGCTTTGGTCTCTGAAGCCTATGATGTAGGCCCTAAAAACTCACTCGATCCAACTCTCATCTTGGCCGTGATGGCTATTGAATCTGGATTTAATCCATTTGCTCAAAGCCCAATGGGAGCCCAAGGACTTATGCAGGTGATGACTAAGGTTCACCAGGATAAGTATGACGGGTTTGGAGGAAAACTTGCTGCGTTTGATCCTATTGCAAATGTTCGGGTCGGAGTTAATGTTCTTAAAGACTGCATCAACCGCGCTGGCTCCGTGGAGGGTGGGCTCAGACTGTATGTGGGTGGCGAGCTCATTGAAGACGGCAGAGTCTACGCCTCCAAAGTACTGAGTGAACACTCACGTTTAATTCAAGTTGTAAAAGGTGTAAAAGTTCCCACTGAGCCTGAGACGCCAATTCAAAATGCCACGGAGCGTTTAGAAACGCTTTGGGAGAGAGCCCAAAAATTGGTCAATTTTGGAGACTCCAAGACCCCTGCTGACAGCCCTCCTTAGACAAATTCAGTGATGAAGTCGGTTTTATTTTTTTTTTTTTCCTTTTTTTGTTTTTGGCTTTTTTT
>DAIUEA010000371.1:0-2243 GCA_036845365.1 Limnohabitans sp.
GTGGTAAAGCTTAGCAACGGACAACCCACTCTCAGCTTAAAGGGTGATTTGTTGGAATGGTTTAATAAAAGGGGTTTGATAGCCCACGTCAGCTTGAGTGATGAATCAGATTACGCAACTAGTTTTGTGATTGTGGAGAAAAAAAGTGATTAATCAAAGCCCAATTATTATTGATATAGCAGGACTCACGCTTACAAAAATTGATATCCAACGCTTGCTTCACCCTTTGACGGGGGGCGTTATTTTATTTACAAGAAATTGGCAATCTAGGGAGCAACTGAGCTCACTTTGCAGAGATATTAAAAGAATCAGATCTGATTTATTGATCTGTGTAGATCATGAGGGGGGAAGGGTACAGCGTTTTAAAACTGATGGTTTTACACATCTCCCTCCAATGGGGGAGTTGGGTGTGATGTGGCACCGCGATACAAACGACCGTGAAGGCAGTGGGGCTCTTCGCGCCATGAACGCGGCCACTGCTTGCGGCTATGTGCTTGCAGCTGAGTTGAGGGCTTGTGGAGTGGATCTGAGCTTTACCCCCGTTCTTGATTTGGATTGGGGCACCAGTGGAGTGATTGGGGATAGAGCGTTTCATAAAGACCCAAGAGTGGTGAGCTTGCTCTCAAAGAGTTTGATGCACGGTTTACTAAAAGCGGGAATGGCCAACTGCGGTAAACATTTTCCGGGTCACGGTTACGTACGGGCTGACTCGCATGTGGACATACCCGTTGATCAGCGCTCTCTAAGTGAGATTCTTTCAAAAGATGCATGGCCTTACGAGGACCTAAATACGGTACTCACAAGTGTGATGCCCGCGCACGTTGTGTATGAACAAGTGGATAAACGACCTGCTGGTTTTTCGAAACTTTGGTTGGAAGAAATTCTTCGCGCGCAAATGAAATTTCAAGGCGCCGTCTTTAGTGATGACTTATCAATGGCCGGCGCAAGGCAATTGGACGGGCAAGAGTTAACTTTTCTTCAAGCCGCTTTGCACGCACTAGCAGCAGGTTGCGATATGGTACTTCTTTGCAACCAAAGCATCGAAGGCAAGCACAGTTCAGGAGAACCTATTGATGAGTTGTTAGAGGGGTTAGAGACTGCGTTGACTCAGGGTCTATGGAGTCCAAGAGGTGTGAGTGAAGATCGCAGACTATCACTGCTGGGACGCACTGATCCTCAAAACTGGAGTGACCTAATGACGGATCCTCAGTATATTCATGCACTTACGTTGTTGCCTTGATCTATGTGTTGAACTTCTTGTCTTTTTAAGAGATGTTTTAAATATTAAATATTGATGAGTAATGCCTTTTAAATCATCAGCTACATCATCATTTTCATTTCATAAGCGTTAAAATAAGAGTCTCCAGTAAGACGAGATCAATCAACTCGTTGTGTTCATCTTAAAAAAGAACAAGGGAATTTGAATGGCGACAAAAACGGGTAAAAACGCAGTTGCTGAAAGCGGTTTGCGTTTCACGAGTCGTGAAAATGGCTCACCATTTGCTGGTATGGGAAAGATAGGGGAGACGATGTCTTGCATGATGTGCGGACATCACAAACCTCGCAGTCAAGGTAGTCAAAGACGTTTTGCAGGTAGCTTGGCATTCTTTTGCTACGACTGCAAGCCGGCTATCAATCTAGAAAAACCAATTAAAGCTGCCGCTTAAAAAATTCTAACTTGGAATTTTTTTAGTTGAGCCCCTACCCTGGGCGTAGGCGGGCTCATAGGGTACTTATCGGTAACTTATCTGTTACTTATCTGTTACTCCTGGAATCACTCTTTCACTGCTCTTTTCTGAGTGCTGGAAAAAGAATCACGTCCCTTATGCTGGGGCTATCCGTTAAAAGCATCATGAGTCGATCAATTCCTATGCCGCAACCCCCGGTTGGGGGCATACCGTACTCTAACGCTTTTACGAAATCATGATCAAAGAACATGGCCTCATCATCGCCATTTTCTTTTGCATCCACTTGGGACTGAAAACGTTTGGCTTGATCCTCTGCGTCATTGAGCTCGGAGAACCCGTTTCCAAATTCGCGTCCAGTTATATAAAGCTCAAAGCGTTCAGTGACCTGCGGATTCGTATCACTTGCCCTTGCAAGGGGAGAGATCTCAACCGGGTGCTCGCAAATAAAGGTGGGCTGCCATAACAATTCCTCAATCACTTCTTCAAAATACAGAACCTGCAAAGATGCGAGTGAACGCTTTGAGAGTTGGTGCTTGTGCTCGCTTAGTCCAAGAC
>DAIUEA010000372.1:0-2221 GCA_036845365.1 Limnohabitans sp.
ATTCATATCCTTGAGTGGGTTGTTGGGCCCTTTTCCACGGTCGGTGTTCTTCTAGTGAGAACCTCTTAGGTGGGGAGAAACCTTGCGCCGCGGGGCCACATTTTCGCTGCGAAGCCTTAAATTATAACCCAGATTAGGGGTTTGTTGCTTTTTAACCAATAGCACACTGTTGTAACCCGATAGGACTTGTTCAAACCTCGCTGAAATTCGAATATTAATCTCATTTCCCCTTGTTCAGCGATTGGCCTCTAAACTAAATCCTGCCAAGGTGTCTTGCCCCATGAGCTCCACCATTTGGGGCAAAGAGGTCTTGAGTTGCGCCTCCAGAGTGTGAGGCGGATTGATCACAAACAGACCCGATGCAGATAAGCCCGGTCGTTTGGGGCCTTTGGCAGTGCCCAACACATCCAGTTGAGAGCCCATTTGACCCGACTTAACCCTAAGCGTAGTATGCAGCCAGGGCTTGTGCACCTCTTGTGCCAGAGCCTTTAAGCGTCTTGGTAGGTCGTGGGCCTCAGGTCTTGCAATCACTGGGTACCAAACCATATAGGTTCCCGTTACAAACCGCCTTAAGCTGTCTTGGATGCAGCTGATTACACGAGCATAGTCAGACTTCATTTCGTAGCTGGGATCAATTAACACCAGCGCGCGGCGAGTAGGGGGAGGCAGTATCTTTTTTAAACCCTCAAATCCATCCTCCTTGTAACAGTTGATTTGTCGCCCCGCACGCAATTGTTCAACGTGTTTTTCTAACACTCGGCTGTCCGTGGGGTGGAGCTCAAAGATCTTTAGCTTGTCATGACGCCTTAAGTAATCTTGGGCAATCATGGGTGAACCGGGATACACCTTGAGCGCACCACTTGGGTTAAAGCGCTCCAACTCCTGGACGTACTCGCCCAGTAACTCGCCCAACTCCACTTTATTGTCCCCCGCATTCTTGAGCAGTAATCTCAGCCCCTCCTGTGCCTCACCACTGAGCTCTGCTGCGTCGCTATCGAGCCGGTAAATCCCAGCGCCTGCGTGGGTATCAACTACTGTGATGCCGACCTCTTTTTGGATCATGTACTGAATAACTGCAATCAACGCTGTGTGCTTGAGCACGTCTGCGTGATTTCCTGCGTGATAAGCGTGTCTGTAACTAAACATACGTTGATGTTACAACCTTCTTTACAGCTTATGATCAATGAGGACCAAAACTACATCATTCTTATGACGCAATGCGAAGTGATGAGTTAGCTTAATCGTTCAAAATGAAAAAAAGCTGAGCATGAATCGGTGGCTCGGTGGTTTTAGGGTGGTGTCATGCCGAGACCCTGTGTCACGACCGGGACTTCTAGCTCTCAGAGGTTCTAAGAATCAGCGCTAGGTTACTGTGCCGTGCTATGAAGTGCTACGAAGTGCTGTGCTGTGATTAACCGTGATGTACCAGCTTTGTTTTGATGTGCTTTGCATAGACGCAGTGCCTAAACACACAAGTACTCTTGAACTGCGCCTTCATCAACTAAAGTGGTGGGCTGTGGAGGATTTGAACACTCCGACCAAAAGATTAAGTGTCTTCTGCTCTACCACTGAGCTAACAGCCCTTCGGTTGCATTATAAATATGTTTTCAAGCTTTTATTGAAACTTTTTATGACAACATTTATGAACGCAAAAGGGGCCTGACCTCCAATAAATTAACCGCTTAATGCCATCTATTAATTTAATACATTACTGTTTTTCAATCAACGCAGCCCTAGGTTTTTACAAATTTGCATGACAGCACTAGATTGATTCATGCTGTAAAAATGCAGCCCAGGTACACCACCCTTGATAAGTTGCTCGCATAGAGCTGAAATCACCTCCACTCCGAAATCACGAATAGACTCTACATCATCCCCAAAAGACTGAAGTCTAAGCTTTAACCAACGAGGTATCTCAGCGCCACAAGCGTCTGAGAATCTTATCAACTGATTCGCGCTTGAGATCGGCATGATACCCGGGACGATGGGTATTTCTACTCCGAGTGCGCTTGCCTCCTCCACAAAGCGAAAATATGCATCTTGGTTAAAGAAGTACTGGGTAATGGCGGAGTTGGCGCCGGCTCGCGCCTTAGCCAACAAAGCATTCAGATCACTTTTAGGATTTGCGGATTGCGGATGAAACTCCGGGTACGCAGCCACTTCAATGTGAAAGTACCCGCCCGTCTCAGCGCGGATGAACTTAACCAAATCACTTGCATAG
>DAIUEA010000373.1:0-2204 GCA_036845365.1 Limnohabitans sp.
GCAGGTAAAGCGTTCATTGATGCATTGAAAGTCTTCTCCCACCTCGCTAACGTAGGAGATGCAAAGTCTTTGGTGATCCATCCGGCTTCAACTACGCACTACAGAATGTCAGATGAAGATTTAAAACTCTCAGGGATTCATCCTGGAACCATTAGGCTGTCAATTGGTCTTGAGGATCCAAAGGATTTAATAGAAGACCTGAAAAAAGGCTTAAACGCTGCGGCTAAGGCATAAAAATGAAGATCTCCATTGACTCGCACGACACCTTCGTGTACCTTGGTAAAGCCGATAGCCACGCTGAAATCTCAACTGGCAAACCCTCTATAGTTTTTATTCACGGCGCTCAACTAGACCACTCTTGTTGGGCGTTGCAAAGTAGGTGGTTTGCACACCACGGTTTCAATACTTTAGCTCCAGATTTGCCGGGACACGGACTAAGTGAGGGAGAGCCCTGTTCCTCAGTCGAGGAGCTCTCAAGTTGGGTTTGCAGGTTGTTGGACGCTTTGCATCTACAGGAGGTCTACTTGGTTGGGCACAGCATGGGCTCCCTAATTGCTTTGGATATTGCACTGAAATTTCCCGCTCGTATTAAAAAATTGATTCTCATTGCCTCTGCTGTACCCATGCCAGTGTCCGATGCTCTTTTAGACGCGGCTAAAAATGAGCAAAGCAAAGCTATCTCAATGGTGAATAACTTCTCTCATTCAAGCCAAGCCCAAATGGGTCGCAACACAGTGCCAGGAATGTGGATGCTTGGGGCTAACCAAAGGCTCATGGAGAGACAAAAGGAGGGGGTCTTTTTTACAGATCTAAATGCCTGTAACAACTACTCTTTGGATGCAGCTCTCTTAAAAGAGCTGCAAGTTCCTACTTTAATTATTTGCGGCGATGAGGATAAAATGATATCTGCCAAATCTTCACGCAAATTAGCTGACCAAATTAACGCCTCACAACTTAAGGTTATAAAGGGTGCGGGGCACGCTCTAATGTCTGAGGCACCCGATGAGGTCTTAGCCTTGATAGGTGAGTTTTGCAACAAGTGAAGAAAGCTTTTAGTTGACTCAAAACTTTCGTATTGAGTAAGTTCTCATCCCAGCTCATATGCTCCCTTTAGGCGGGTAAGTTATTTCCTTAGTCCAAGTAAAATGGCTCCTGACACCACAATAAAAGCCCCAATCCCCTGGGAGAGGGTGACCTGCTGGTCCAATATAAACCATGCAAGTATCAGTGCACATACGGGCTCCACATTCATGATGGACGTGTTACCTACTGCCCCCAAACGTGGCAATACTGTGAACATAACAGTAAAACCAGTTCCATAAAAGAAAATCAGTAACCCCAGTCCCAACCATCCCGTGTAATGCTGCGGGAAATGAGGGCCCTCTTGTACAAGGCAAGCTACTAGAGTAATCGCCGCAACCGTACCCATGCTAAGGGCAGACCTAAGTAGACCGTTTACTCCTGCCGTACGGTGCTGAATGATCAAGAGTGCAATGGACATCGTAAAGGCAGCTGTAAGCGCAAGTGCTACGCCAAAACCAATGGCACTCCACCGGGCAGCCGCACCCATTCCCGAAGCAGCTCCAAACACATCCAAAGCCAAGCAAAGCCCTATGAGGATAACTGGCATTAAAAGTATAACTTTGCGCTCAATTACCTCTTTAAAAAAGACTCTTGCTAGCAAAGCTACAAAAAGAGGGTATGTGTTAAAGGCAAGTAAAGCCAAGGCCACAGGCATCCTAGCAACTGCACCGTAGAGACAGGTGCTTTGAATCGTTAAAAGAACACCCACACCCACAAGATATTTTGTATGAAGTGCTGAAATGCTCCTCGGTATTCGTTGAATTGCAATCAATATCATGACTACAAAACAAGTAACAAATGATCGGGTCATTACAGCAGTGTTTACATCTAATCCGTCGTTAAATGCAAACCGTGCACTTACATGGTTGGCCCCCATCATGAATCCGATTAACAGTAAGGTTAAAAAGGCCTGCGTAGATAGCTTATTTTTAGTATTTTGCATTGACTTATTATGCGCTCGGCTCGTGACCCGGGTTTTTATCTAGAATTTGAATTACTTTTTGACTGAGCACCTGTTCTCACTGGAGCATTCATCCCCAATGACCCCTACGGCTTGAATTTCAATCTCTATGCCTGGTCTTGCAAAGTTAGTCACCGTAATGAGTGCGCTGCCGGGGTAG
>DAIUEA010000374.1:0-2204 GCA_036845365.1 Limnohabitans sp.
GGCCCACTCTGTGAACGGGCTAGCAGTTTGGAGTGTTGAAGATATCACTGCCAAAGACGGCTCACTTCATCCGGCTCAAAGTGCCATGACGCATGCCCATGCCACCCAGTGTGGTTTTTGCACCCCAGGATTCGTTATGAGTCTTTTTGCAATGTACCAAAATTACTCTACCAAGAAAATTCCAATTACCCCTCGACTGGCTCAGACCTCTTTGTCTGGAAACCTATGCAGGTGCACGGGCTATAGGTCCATCATAGATGCGGCCACAAGCATGGATAAGTATGAACCCACGAAGCAAGCTTCTTTAGACAGATCAGTCATCATAAAAGCGCTCAAACACATCAGAAGCCTCATTAATAAAGACTTCAAAGAACTTCCTAAATCAAACACACACAAAACCCTTGAATACAGCCTACCTCAAACCCTTCGAGAGTTGCTATCCCTCAGGTCCTCTTTCCCTGGTGCGCAACTCATTGCTGGGAGCACCGATGCAGGACTTCTCATCACAAAACAATTTAAAGAGTTTAATCATATTATTGACTTAACCCAAGTTAGCGAACTTAGACTCATTGAGGAGTATCCAAATCACATTGCGATTGGGGCTGGAGTTAAGTTAGTCCATGCGTTTGAGGGGCTCTTAAAAGACAGACCTACGTTGGCCAATTTTTTTGAACGCTTTGCAGGCTTACCCATTCGCAACTCGGCCACATTGGCTGGAAACATAGCAACAGGCTCTCCTGTGGGGGACAGTATGCCGCTTTTGATAAGCCTTGGTGCAAGTCTTGTGCTCTCAAGAATGCAAAGCAACAAGATATTGAGCAGGGAGGTGCTTCTTGAAGACTTTTATACAGGGTATCGACAAAATCTCATGAAACCAAGCGAGGTCATTAGTTGGATCAAAGTCCCAAAACCTCACAGCAACGAGATTTTGCGGGCCTACAAAATCACAAAGCGATTTGATGACGATATATCGGCAGTCACCCTTTGCGTGAATTTATCTATCTCTAATAACCAAATCTCCTTTGCCAGCATAGGCGCTGGAGGCGTTTCCCAGACCCCCTCCAAGGCCCGTGCAACGGAAAACTACTTAAAGGGAAAACCTTTTAATTTAGACTCTCTTTTAAAAGCCAGAAAAATATTATCACAAGAGTTTGCCCCCTTATCTGACATGAGGGCGAGTGCAGGTTACAGAAAACTAGTGCTTGAGAACTTACTTCACCGTTTTGCAGTTGAAACGATTCAAATGGTTCAACCCAAAGAAGATGAGGACGAAGGAGAAGAAATCTTTTGGATAGACTTATCAAATAATGACACAAACAACATTCGTTTTCTTAGTATTGGGGACGACTCTAAACCTAGAGCGACCCACCTATGAGTAAATCAGCCCCCTCCTTGACGAACTGCGAAAATAAAAAGTTACCTCATCAAGCCATGGGGCACCCCCACTTTCACGAAAGTGCTCGCGCCCAAGTCAGTGGCACTGCAGTGTATGTCGACGATATTGAGGAAATAAAGGGAACCCTTTACGCAGCACCCATCATGTCTAGGGTTGCACATGGACAGATAAAAAACATAAATACTAAATTAGCCCTTGACATACCAGGAGTTAAGGGAGTCTTGCTCTCTGGGGACATACGGGGGGATAAAAAGTTTTCTAATTTTGCCCACGATGAGCCTATATTTGCAATCGATCAGGTTCACTATATTGGGCAAGTCATTGGCCTTGTCGTTGCTGACTCAGTTATGAAAGCTCGCAAAGCCGCCAAGCTTGTTGAATGTGACATAACCCCCCTCACCCACATTCTTAGCGTGGAGCAGGCCATAAGAGCTAAAAGCTTTGTATTACCCCCCGTTTACGTTAAACGCGGGGATTCGGAAAAGGCAATTAAAAAAGCTGCTCACATTGTCTCGGGTCAACTTCGAGTTGGGGGTCAAGAGCACTTTTACTTGGAGGGTCAGATCGCCTACGCAGTGCCCATGGAGCAATCTCAGTGGCTCATTTACTCCAGCACTCAGCACCCGGGTGAGGCACAACACTGGGTAGCTCATGCGCTAGGTGTAGAGTTAAATGCGGTCAAGGTTGAGTGTAAGCGCATGGGGGGAGCTTTTGGTGGAAAGGAAACCCAGGGCGGGCATCTAGCAGTTTGGGCAAGTTTAGCCGCACATAAATTTAATTGCCCCGTTAAGATGCGGTTGGACAGGGA
>DAIUEA010000375.1:0-2186 GCA_036845365.1 Limnohabitans sp.
GGTAATGGCCCTGCACTGCTCGAGGTGATGGCGGGTAGAGTTGATTTTATGTTTTATCCTGTGATTGGTTTAGCTGAAAATGTGAGCGCTAAAAGAGTCAGCATCTTAGCGGTTGGAACTGCCAAAAGACTCCCCCAATTCCCAGATAAACCGACCATGTCTGAGATCGGTTTTCCGGGCTTTGAGGAGACCGCACCTTGGGTGGGGCTTTTAGCGCCTGCGAAAACACCTACCCCTATCATCAACAAACTGCATAGTGCGATGAGCAAAGCTTTGGCAAAACCGGAGGTCCGCGCGCAGTTAGAAAAGTTAGGTGCAGTGATAGTTGGCGATACACCAGAGCAATTTCAAGCGTTTTTAAAGCGTGATTACGAACGCTGGGAAAATGTGGTCAAAGCAGCCGCTATCAAAGTAGATTTAAACTGAGAACAAGTGCACACTCTTCTGAGGGTCCTTGAATTTAGATATAAGGCTTTGAATATTTCACTTTAACATGCAAACTTTGCCCAACTCTGTATCAAAAGCCGTGTCGATTGAGGACTTACGCCTCATTGCAAAACGCAGATTACCGACCTGTATTTTTGATTTCTATGACGGAGGGGCCGAGGACGAGATTACTCTTTTATCGAACATTCAAAGTTTTCGTGAAATAAATCTCTTACCTCGAATCTTAAGGTCGGTTCACCAAGTAGATACCACAAGACATTTGTTGGGCGCTGAAATCAAGGTTCCCTTTGCAGTAGCGCCTACAGGTGCGCTTGGGTTTGGTCGACACGGTGCAGACCTAAGCCTTGCCAAAGCAGCCGCCGATCAAGGCACCATCTACACCCTGTCTAGCTCTGCGACCACGTCCATTGAGCAAATAGCAAGACACGCTCAGGGGGGTAGACACTGGTTCCAAGCTTACATTCTCAAGAACAAAGACTTCTTTTATAAATTAATTGACAGAGCCTACGCTGCAGATTACGAAGGTTTGATGATTACTGTTGATTTACCTGTGGGGGGCAAAAGGGAGCGTGATAATAAAAATAGCTTCTCTATTCCGTTCAAACTAAGTCCAAGTGTGGCTTTAGACTTTATGTCTAAACCGGCCTACCTGAGTTCCCTTTTATCCAAAGGAATGCCGGTGCTCGAGAACATGGTGGGATTGGAGGGAGAGAAAAGGGGTGTGAACCACATCGCCTCCTCTGTTGGGCGCAACTATGATGCATCCTTTAATTGGGATGACTTAAAAAGAGTGAGGGATTATTGGCACCGAAAACTCATCGTCAAAGGTGTGCTACACCCAAGTGATGCGATCAGACTCACCGAGCTTGGAGTGGACGCAGTGGTTGTCTCCAACCACGGGGGGCGTCAACTCGATACTGCAGTATCTACTTTGGACGCACTGCCTGGAGTGGTTAAAGCCGTGAACAAACGAATTCCAGTCTTAATGGACGGCGGCATTAGAAGAGGAAGCGATATCTTCAAAGCCATTGCTTTAGGAGCAGATGCAGTTTTGACAGGCAGAGCCACATTATTTGGCGCCATCAGTGGTGGGGATAGCGGTGCATTACACGCAATGAATATTCTTAAAGAAGAATTGATTCGAACGATGCAACTCAGTGGAGTGACTGAGCTTGCTGAAATCACACAAGATTTTTTATTTATCAAACAGGGGTATGTATGAAGTGGCTGCGTTACTCGTTTGATGGGGAGACTTTTCAGGGCTACCTCGCTGAGAAAACTTTGCACGCGGTGAGTGCCCCGCCCTGGGGGGAATGGAGGGAGCTGGGCATTGAGCACATGATCAACGAGGTGAAAATAGAAGTTCCCGTGATACCTCCAACCTTTTACGCTGCAGGTCTGAATTATGTAAAACACATCATGGAAGTTGCCGAGTCAAGGGGTGAAAAACCCCTTATCCCTGCAGCTGCTGATATAGGCTACCGGGCTGTAAATGCTTTGATAGCGGACCAAGAGGAAGTGATTATTCCGGTTGACGCTGGCGAAAAAATCCACTACGAAGCGGAACTCGTTGTGGTGATTGGTAAAAAAATTAAGAACGTCAGTGAGCAAGACGCACTCTCTGCGGTCTTTGGTTACACGATCGGCAATGATGTAAGTGAACGCGATTGGCAAAAAACCGATCGCACCTTTTTTAGGTCAAAGAACTCCGATACCTTTAATCCCATGGGGCCCTGGAT
>DAIUEA010000376.1:0-2177 GCA_036845365.1 Limnohabitans sp.
GGCTTATCTTGTGCGTGACCACGTGAGCGATTCTGAGGCGGCGCTGGCAGAGCCGTTTTCTGTAGCGCTTCACGCTGTTGCAAGAGCTGGAAGCCTCATGGGCAAAAAAGTGCTTGTAACCGGCTGTGGTCCGATTGGGGCTTTGACCGTGGTTGCTGCGAAATTGGCCGGCGCTCTTGAAGTCGTGGTCACTGATATCACGGATCAAACACTTGAGCGGGCTAAAAAGCTTGGTGCTGATGTGGTTATAAACACAGAAAAGAACCCTGATGCATTAAATTCGTTCAAACCTAACAAAGGGGCTTTTGATGTGCTGTTTGAGGCCAGTGGAAATCAGTCGGCAATCGTGCAAGGCCTTGAAGTGTTAAAGCCTAGGGGAATATTCGTTCAAGTCGGCACAGGCGGTGAAGTCACCCTCCCACTGAATGTGCTGGTTGCAAAAGAGTTTGATTACAGGGGATCGTTCAGGTTTCATGAAGAATTTGCGCAAGCCGTGAGTTTGATGAACCAAAAAAGGGTAGATCTAAAACCATTAATCAGTCATACGGTTGAACTTAAAAATTATTTAGAGGCTTTTGCACTTGCCTCGGACAGACACAAGTCAATGAAAGTGCAGATTGACTTTGCGAGCGCTTGAAGAGATTAAGAGACGAGGCGAAGTGGTACGGGAACGGGTGAAAAGCGAAGAGTGAAGAGTGAAGAGTGAAGAGTGAAGAGTGAAGGATATTTTTCAATTAAGCTTTCAAGTTGAGTTTTTTTAATCAACAAAAAATTCAAGCATCCGGTCTAACCCTCCCTCATCAACGCAAAGCAGCGCATTTTCCCGCACGACCGGTTTAGCGCGGTAAGCAACCGATAGCCCCCCGGCGCTTGAGCAACTAAGCATCATAGGAATATCATTAGAGCCGTCTCCAACAGCAATAGCTTGGCGCAGATCGATTTTATTTATTTGACAAGTCTGAAGGAGCATTTTCTTTTTCTCCTCACCGTCACAAATCTCCCCCCACTCCTGCGCAATCAACCCCCCCGTTAAATGGCCCTCCTTGATCTCAAGTGCATTGGAGCGAGCGTAATCAATTTTAAGTAGGGCTTGAACGCGCTCTGCAAAATAGGTGAATCCTCCGCTCACTAGAATGCTTATAAGGCCTGCAGCGCGGCAAGTCTCGAGCAGTTTTTCAGCTCCAGGGTTTAGTCGCAATCTTTGGTTGTATACCTGCTCGAGCGCACTAACTGGGGCTCCGCTAAGGAGTTTTACACGTTGTCGCAAACTTTCTTTGAAGTCTTTGATCGCGCCTTGCATCGTCAACTCAGTAATTCGGGCCACCTCCTCTTTGCGCCCAACCACACTTGCAATCTCATCAATACACTCTATGTTGATTAGGGTGGAGTCCATATCAAACGCAATTAGCTTGAAATCCGAGAGCCTCAGAGGAGGAGTCCGACTCTTTAGACTCAATCCGTTTTGATGAACGATTTGCTGGGTTGGCATTGTCAGGGTATTTGGGTTTTCAAAGGGGGGGCGAAAAAAAGTTTATTGTGCACTTGCAACGCTTACCGTGGGTTGGCCCAAGTTACGCAAAATATCTCTCACCAATTGAGCACGGTCTTTGACCTGCGGTAACTCACGCTCGATACGCAGTTTGTCGTTGCCGGCAAGTTTAATGTGTCTGTTCTTTTGCACTAAATCGATAATTTTCATGCCGTCAATTGGTGGGTTAGGCCTAAAGCTGATGGTGGTCACGCCGGGTGCTGCATCCACTTTGGCAACCCCGTAGGGTTTGGCAAGAATTCGAAGTCGGTGTACATCAATCAGGGTCTGGACTTGGGGGGGGAGTTTACCAAAGCGATCGACAATCTCCTCCATTAGGGTATCTAACTGTTCAACAGTTTTGGAGGTGGCTAGTTTTTTGTAAAACGACAGCCTCAGGTGCACATCGCCGCAGTAACTGTCGGGCAATAAGGCGGGGGAGTGAAGGTTAATTTCAGTTGTAACTTGGAGCGGGCTTAAGAGGTCGGGTTCTTCACCGTTTTTGAGTGCGCGCACAGCCTCAGACAGCATTTCGTTGTAGAGCTGAAAGCCGACTTCGAGCATGTTGCCGCTCTGGTGCTCGCCGAGCACCTCGCCAGCACCGCGAATTTCAAGGTCGTGCATGGCCAGATAAAAGCCGCTGCCCAAT
>DAIUEA010000377.1:0-2159 GCA_036845365.1 Limnohabitans sp.
CGCCGTAGTTGCCCAAGAGGACTGCACCGCTTTGGACTCAGACTTTGTTCAACTCAACTCGCCGGCACAAAGTGGGCAATCGATTAGGCGAGCGGGTGAGGACATTGCAAGGGGAGTGGTCGTGGTAGAGGATGGGACCCGTTTAAACCCGGCAAGTTTGGGTATTGCAGCCTCACTTGGCTTCGGGGAGTTATGTGTTTCGCGTGTTCCTAAGGTAGCGCTTTTCTCGACAGGTGATGAGCTGGTGATGCCCGGAGACATACACCCGGATCAAATGGATATGGGTAAGATTTACAACTCTAATCGTTTTTTCTTGAAAGCCCTTTTAAAGCGTGCAGGTTGTCTTGTTACGGATCTGGGTAATATTGCAGATAATTTTGAACAAACCAAAAGCGCTCTTCAAATGGCTGCTCAAGATCATGACCTCATTTTGACAAGCGGGGGAGTCTCTGTGGGAGAGGAGGATCACATCAAGCCCAGTGTGATCGCTTTGGGAGTCCTTCACCAATGGGCGCTTAATATTAAGCCTGGAAAGCCCTTTGCTTACGGAAGAATAAACCGTCCCCAAGTTAGCCGTCCTGCTGAAAACACGGGTGATACGATGCATAAGAGTGGATACGCTCATTTTATGGGTTTACCAGGCAACCCGGTCTCTAGTTACATGACGTTTATGTTGTTGGTACAACCGTTTCTGGCTTATCTTCAAGGTCAAAAAAAGGTGCAGTACAGGCACACCCCTATGCGTGCTAATTTTGATTGGCCAAGAGCTGATGGAAGACGGGAGTTTTTAAGAGTTCGCCAAAACGATCAAGGCTATCTTGATCTCTTTGATAACCAAAGTTCTGGGGTATTGAGCTCTGTTGTTTGGGGCGACGGCGTGGTGGATAACCCGCCCAACACGGCGATCAAACGAGGTGAATGGGTGAACTTTATTGCTTTTGAGAGTTGGCTCAAATGAGAGTCAAGGTGCTTTATTTTGCCTCCCTCAGAGAGTCGTTGGGTAAAGAGGCTGAGAGTTTGGAGACGCGTGCGGCCACAACCGGCGAGTTGCGAGCAGAGTTGATGCAAAGGGGAGGGGCATATAAGTAGGCATTCTCAAGCGATAAAGTAATCAGGTGCGCGCTCAACCAAGTCATGACCGCTGAGAGTGCTCCGTTGGTTGAGGGCTGCGAGGTTGCTTTCTTCCCCCCGGTGACGGGTGGGTGAACTTAAGTGAACTTAAATGAACTTAAGTGAACTTAAGTGAACTTAAGTGAACTTAGGTCGGCTGTTTAAAAGGGGATTAATTCATTAAGACTGTTTTGTTGTACGTCTTTACCCCATAATTTCCCCAACAAGTTTTAATTGTTTTTTTGGAGTCTTTTTTCTTGAGTTTCACGGTATCCATACAACGCCAAGACTTTGATCTCACACAGGAGGTGAATGCACTGCGCGCGGGTGACTCAGGCGTGGGGGCGGTTTGTTGCTTTGTAGGCACTGTTAGAGAATTCGAGCATCACAGGGAACACAAAAACAACAAGGACCCCCAAGATGAAAGCGATCCCAATGCATCACAAAAAAAAGAGGCTCTAGATGAGTCAATTTCTAGTTTAGAGCTGGAGCACTATGCAGGCATGACGGAGAGCTCTATTTTGAAAATAATGGATCAAGCCCGCTCAAGGTTTGGCATCAACGCAGCCCGTGTGGTCCACAGAATCGGTTTATTACAGCCCATGGATCAAATCGTTCTTGTTGCCGTCACGGCCTCTCACCGAGGGGAGAGTTTCAAGGCATGTGAGTATTTAATGGATTATTTAAAGACTCAGGCACCGTTTTGGAAAAAAGAGCAAACCACCCAAGGAAATGCCAAATGGGTAGATGCAAGAGCAAGCGACGAAGACGCCCTATCGCGTTGGCAATGACCGCTTGGATTTATCTTCAGTTAAAAATACAAAGACTAACATTTAAAAATTGGGATAACCCGTTGCAGCACTAACGTCAGAAAACGCCCATTGCAACAATTTGACCTTGCCCCTGTTAAACATACTTCTTAACTGCTTGAATTATGCAACGTCTTTTCGTGTTGCATGCCATCGTCTCTCAAACTCCATGGGGCTCACATAACCGTAAGCGTTGCATAATCACACCTTGATCAAAGGTGGATATCTTGATGCTAGTTT
>DAIUEA010000378.1:0-2158 GCA_036845365.1 Limnohabitans sp.
ATGATGGATAAAGTACTTTGGTAAGCCCCTAAAAGAATGTGCTGGCCGTTATCAACTTCGTTGGAGTGGAGTTGTATCGTCCTGGCTCTTCCGCCCAGATGTTTTTTGGCTTCAAACAATCTAACTTTTAACCCCAGATCGACCGCTTGAATAGCCGCACTAAGGCCAGCCCAACCCCCACCTATGATCCAAACAGTCTTCAAAACCTTCCCAATGCCTGAACTCTCCAGGCAAGCCAAAACTTTCTTAAAGGAGTTAGGGAGACTCTGTGGTTTAGAACTGGAAAATTATCGTGCTTAATTTCTTCCAGCAGTTGGCTGTAAATGCTGGCCATCATCAGCCCAGATTTTTGGGACCTTTTGTCGCACTCAGGCAAAAGGGCATAGGCTTGTTGGTACAAATCTTTGGCCCTCCTGTACTGAAATAGCATGAGATTATTGAATCTATCTGTGCTAATTCGCTGCAAAATCTCATGCGCCTTAACATCAAATTGCTGCAACTCGCTGACAGGCAAATATATTCTTCCTCTAAGGGCGTCTTCCCCTACATCTCGTATTATGTTGGTGAGTTGGAAAGCTAGGCCTAGCTTGTGTGCGTACTCAGTGGTCTTCGGATCTGTGGAGCCGAAAATCAAAGAGGAGACCTCACCCACAACAGAGGCTACTAGATAGCAGTAACGACTAAGGGCTTGGAAGTCAAGGTAACGAGTTTGAACAAGGTCCATCTCACATCCCTCAATTATGGACAGGAGGTGATGTTGTTGAATATTAAATTCAACGCAATAGGGCATTAAAGCCTGCATGACTGGGTGGCTTGGTGTGCCGCTAAAAGACTGAATAACTTCACTTTTCCACCATGCTAATTTGTGAGCGGCAACGGTAGAGTCACTGACCTCATCGACGACATCATCTACTTCTCTACAAAATGCATAAAAAGCGGTTATTGCTGAACGCTTATTTTTAGGTAGAAATAAAAAAGCGTAGTAAAAACTGCTCCCCGATGAGGATGCCTTTTTTTGAACGTACTCTTGTGGTGTCATTGAGGTGGCGGGAAAATAAAAATAATTTCTTGGTTCTTAACAAGGGTAAAAGTACTTCTTAAACATACAGCGCCATCCTATCAAAGCGTAGTCTACCTTTGTAATTTGAGGTCTTTGAGCACTGGGGTCCATGTGCTTTAATTTATCGATAATTCTCAGCCCTCCTTGTACAACTGCTCTGAGCTCCCAACCCGCTCGCCCTTTGATGGTCAGAGCTAGGCTAGACCCCTTAAGCATCAAGTCTCTTGCAAACTCAATTTCTTCTTGTATGGACGAGTTCTCGGGCAGATAAAACCTCTTTCTGGGTAAGTCAACGCTGATATCTTGCCAGAAATTAATGAGCTGTAAAGCGCAGCAAATGGCATCGCTTTTTTCTAATTTCTCTTCCCCACTCTCACCCATCAGGTGCATCATGATTCTTCCGATCGGGCAGGCCGATTTGTGGCAATAGGCGAGTAATTCATCTCTATTTTTGTACCGACGCTCCCTTAAGGTGTACATGACGTCTTGCTCAAAGGCGTCTAGCAGTTTTTCTAAAAGTTCGGTTGGAATGTTGTATTTTCTTAAAACAGCGCCCAGTGGTTTAAAGATGTGCGGCCATTTAGAGTGTTCAAGGTAGGCATCGCCAGAGTTTGCAGCGCAATGACTCAAGTCAGACCTAAACTCTGACAAATCAAATAGCCGTTGCTCTGAACTAGATGGCCCTTCGTCAGCCAAGTCATCTGCTGTTCTTGCAAACTGGTAGATGACAGTAATTGGATAGCGCAGATGGGGGGGGCAAAGCCAAGAGGCGACGGGAAAGTTCTCGTAATGGTCAACCTTTAGGGTCTGTGCGTGATTCGTCATAAAGTCAATTAATGGAGTACCAAATTTAGGGTGGAGAATTATTTTTTGTACTTTTTTTGTTATTAAATTCGCAAAGAAGATGGCATTTTGGGTACTACCAGAGATCTCCTGCAGATTTTAGACGGTCAAAATTAGTATTTAGGCACGCAAGGAGGTAGAATTTAGGGCTGTGGCCGATTTTAATCGGGTGGTTTGCAAAAGCAAACCGCCCGTTACTATTTGATAACCTGCGCGGGTGGCGAAATTGGTAGACGCACCAGGTTTAGGTCCTGA
>DAIUEA010000379.1:0-2144 GCA_036845365.1 Limnohabitans sp.
TTAAACGCCCGTAGAGCCAAACCCACCCGTTCTCTGACTTGAGCTGGAAAACGCTTCTACTATCTTAAATTGCGGACGAATGATGGGTAAGAAAACCATCTGCGCTATCCTCTCGCCGGGGTTAATTGTGATGACCAGCTCGCTGGAGGCTGGATTTCTGTTCCATACGCTGATGTAGCATTGTTCTTTGTAGTCTGCGTCAATGACGCCGGTGCCATTTCCTAAAACTAGCCCCTTTTTATGTCCTAATCCCGAGCGAGGCAAAATAAAGGAACAAACCCCTGGGGTGTTCATATGGATTGCGATACCTGATGGCACCAACACGGCTGGTGCTTGAGGATGGATATGAAGTGGCTCACTCAGACACGCAAACAGATCTAGCCCAGCAGATTGCTCTGTGGAGTATTTGGGTAAGCCCCAGTCGTTGAGTCTTGTGTCTAAGATTGTGATTTCAAATTCGTATGTAGATTGCATGCTGTGAAACCTCTTTGTTTAGTTCAAGAAGAGAAGTGAAAAATCACTGAAAAGCAAGAAAGGTGAGGGTGTCAAGGTATCAAGGTGGATCATGTTCGGGAAAGGGGGGGGAGGGAAACAAATTAAATTAAAGCACAGTGCATGTCCTCAATTGGGTCAGTGCAACTGGGTGCTGCCTGGAGCTTGAGGAATTATTTTAAAAAAACCACTCCCCATACTGCTGGACTCTAATTCTTGAGGGGTAGCCTCTCTAACGTCTTCAACTTTGATATGTATTCTTAGCGCTATACCTGCCAAAGGGTGGTTTGCATCGATAACGACATGCTCTGGATAAATTTCCGTGACTGTGTAAAAAAGATCCTTGGGTGCCTCTGGGTTGCACTGTGCTGGTAATGCATGTCCTTCTATTGTCATTCCTTCCTCTAGCTCTTTGGGAAACAGCGAGCGTTTCTCTAAAAAAACAAGCATCTCGTCGTAATCCCCAAATGCTTCTTCTGGTTCTAAATGAAGATCTAAGGTCGAGCCTTTGCTGTACCCCATCAAGGCTTCCTCAATCTTAACTAGCAGGTCATCCCCCCCCACAAAAAACTCTATTGGCTCATCAAGCTGATCAAGCGTTTCCCCCAAAGTGTCTTTGAGGGTCCAAGTCAGCGCAACGACGCATTGTGATGTAATTTCCATGGTTTGAGAAAAATGTAAAAATTAGAGGGACTAAGGCGTTGAAAGTTCAAAGAACTAAGTTAAGCTTTAGATGATTTAAAAATAACTGAAACAAAATGATGAACTTAAACCAACCCATCTCCATGCTTGCAGGTCTGAGCCCAAAAGAGTTCATGCAAAAGTATTGGCAAAAAAAACCTTTGTTGATAAAAGGAGCGTTCAAGGATTTTAAGCCCGTATTGAGTAGAGCTCAACTCTTTGAATTGGCAGAAAGCGACGAAGTTCACACAAGACTCATCGAGGCAAAGCATTTGGATGGGCACACAAAGTGGAGTGTTAAATACGGGCCAATTACGGGACGAGCTAGACCCCCCTTTACCCAAGAGTCTTGGACACTGTTGGTGCAAGGAGTGGATTTAATCAACGCTGATGCGGCTCGCTTGCTCAGAGAGTTTCGTTTTATACCCGATGCAAGACTTGATGATTTGATGATCAGTTATGCCTCGCACAGGGGAGGCGTGGGCCCGCACTTTGATAGCTATGATGTTTTTTTGATTCAAGCAAGCGGTCAACGCCTTTGGCGTATCGCAAAGCAAAAAGACCTCTCACTTAGAGAGGACACGCCACTCAAAATATTAAGCCACTTTGAGCCGCAAAATGAGTACGTCTTGGATCCAGGCGATATGCTTTATTTGCCCCCCATGTACGCCCATGAAGGTATAGCAGTGGGTGAATGTATGACCTATTCCGTAGGATTTAGAGCTCCTAAGAGTGACGAGTTGGCCCGTGATCTGCTAATTAGGCTGAGCGATGATGTACAAGATTTAATTGGATCTAAGCTCTACAGCGATCCTACACAAATGGCCGTAGCCATGCCAGCGCAAATTCCGCCAGCACTTCAGCATTTTGCAATGTCCGCTTTAGCTGAGGCAATTGATCGACCTATTGTTTTCTCCCGGTTGCTGGGAGAGATGCTGAGCGAACCAAAGGACCACGTTTGGTTCCAGTCC
>DAIUEA010000380.1:0-2137 GCA_036845365.1 Limnohabitans sp.
TCCTAAGGTCTGCCGACCAGCGGTAATTTCTCTGCTTCAATAAATCTTTTGTCTCGAAAGGAGAACCCAGTGCAAATAGTCTAATCTGCGGCTCGTTTAAAGACTCCAACAGTTGAAGTAGCGCGGGTTGTTGGCTCGAGGGTAGAGTCCCACTTAAAAGCTCCAGTAAAGCGCAACAATCTGCGTCAGCACGGTGGGCGTCATAGAAAAACCCTTGGGTATAAACCAGGTAGTCTAATTTAGCAGATCCAAACCCTTCTAGTTTCCAGTCAATATCTTTCAGGCTGCATCCCCACATATAGTCTTCAAACACGGGCCAACGGGCCTCCACAAAGGCTCGGTCAAATCCTGCGTTGTGGGCAATAATGACGCTAGCTTTGTTGATAAATTGCGCAACCTCTTGGTCAGATATGGCTTTGCCTCTAACCATTTCATCTGTAATGTGATGAACCGCTGTGGACTCAGCTGGGATGGGGAAGCCAGGGTCCTCATATTCATCAAAGTTTTTGATCACTTTATAGATAACCCCAGTTTGAGGGTCAAACTCAAAAGAGATCATTCCTAGTTCAATGATTTTGTCTTTGTTTATATCCATCCCCGTTGTTTCTGTGTCAATGATAATCCCCCTGCTTAAGGGCCGCTCGGGAGGGTTCTCGTTGAAGACGGTATGAGGATTGAGCCTTCTCAACACTTTATAGTTTGGGTTTGACTGGAGCTTTTGCGCCCAAGCTTCGTAAACCTCTGGAGATTCCTCTGTAGGGCTCAAATCAAAAAGGTCTTGTTTGTTTAAAAAAGCGGTCATTTTCAAAAACTTTAGATATCTATGGACAAAGAAAACTCAATCTGTATCAGCATAAGGTTATCATGACTGCGTGCTCGAGGGGTATGCTAACAACAGAATTTAGACTATTTATGGAAACAGATCAATGTGCGCTCTTAAAACCATGGCACTCACTCCTGCTTGAGCGGTTTTATTTGGCTCAAACCTCACCCGCCCCCCTTTGTAGCTTATTAAAAAGTGGTTTTAATCAGCGGGTCACGTTCGTGGCCTTTTTTCTGCTTTTCCTAATTAGCCCCCACTCTTTCGCTTACGAGGTAGGTACAACCCCAAAAGGGAACGCATCTGGCGGTTGCCCAGAATTTTTTCTGGGCGGTGTCGCCCCCCGCGTACTCAATACAAAATTGCAACCCGGTTATCGTCAACTGTGTTTCTCGGGGTTTTCGGTTGGATATTCACCTATTTCAAAAACTCCTTTATGGTCAGCCGAGCATTTAACCCGAGAGTCCCTGCGCATGGCGAAAGGGCTGCGCCGGGTTAATGCATTTCATGAGGAGACAAGACTTCCCGAGCAAGACAGAGCTTTCCTGAGCGACTATGCCCACTCAGGGTTTGACAGAGGTCATATGAGCCCGTCTGCAGATCAGCCCTCCGAGAGAGCTCAAGAGGAGAGTTTTTCTCTGGCAAATATGGTTCCCCAAAATTCTAACAACAACAGACACATCTGGGAGGGGATCGAGAGTGCAACCAGGACTTGGACTAAATCGCAGGGGGAGTTATTTATACTCACGGGCCCTTTATTTTTGGGCTCCCATGTCCCACAGTTAAAGGGCAGGGTGATGGTTCCCACGCACATCTTTAAGTTAATTTATGATCCCCAGCAAAGAAAAGCCTCTGCCTATTTGGTACTCAACGAAGCAACTGATGATTACAAAGTAATTGGATTAGGCGAGCTAGAGAAACTATCGGGTATTGATCTTATTCCCTTTTTGCAAACCGATCAGAAAAATACCCTCATCGACTTACCCAGGCCTACTCCTCACCAAGAGCACAAAAACTCAGGTTGGGATTGATGTAAAAAAAATCTCTCACACTAAAAAATGAAGCATCTCAACTCTGACTTTATCCCCTTCCAAAACGAATCTCAAGTTATAACTTGGGGAGAATTTAGCGCCGAAAATAGAGTAGACCGGGTCACTCTCATGGGATCTATTGACCTAACTAAAGACAGGGAGGGTTTAGCAAAAGCAATTGAATTGCGAGATTTCATTGAATGTGTTATCACCTCTTTGCAGTCACAAACTTTGGTGGACCAGGTTCCTAAAGTGTCTCCAACGTGGATAAAAAATCCCTTTGAAT
>DAIUEA010000381.1:0-2114 GCA_036845365.1 Limnohabitans sp.
ATCTCACCCCGAGTTTGATGGGGTGAGCCAAGGCCCATGACCGTTCGTACCAAAGAGGTCTTTCCCATTCCGTTGCGTCCGAGTAAGGCAACCACTTCCCCGGGCTTAACTTCAAGGGAGACGTCATGCAAAACCTTTGCTTCCCCGTACGAGGCGCAAACTCCTTTAAGCTCAAGCACGGCGACGTCTCCCCAAATAAATATCCTGCACACCCTCGTTGGCCCGAATCTCATCGGGAGAGCCCTGGGCAAAGATTTGGCCTTGGTACATGCAAATCACTCGCTCAACCAGCGACAGGGCAAGCTCAATATCATGCTCGATTAAGATGAAAGCCATTTCCCTGGAGAGTCCTTTTATGACGTCTGCCATTACTTTGCGCTCCACGGCAGAAAGCCCTGCTGCGGGTTCATCAAGCAAAAGCACTTTGGGCGAACTGGTCAAAGACATCGCAAGTTCAAGTTGGCGTTGCTCACCATAAGCCAAATGCTTGACCAACACAGATCTACGCTCTAGTAAGTGACAACGTTGCATTGCCGAATCCACGATTTGTTTCTCAGCTGCAGTGGATCCGCCAAAACCAAAGAATGAGAACTTGCTGACCCCAAGGCCTCTGGAGGCGAGAAGCAAATTTTCCTCAACGCTCAATCCAAAAAATAAATTGGTGATCTGAAATGTACGAGCTATTCCGCACTCAGCTCTTTTGTGAGGCGACGCTCGGGTGATATCGACCCCTTGCATCTTAATCGTACCGTGAGTTGCGGGGGTCATCCCGGTGATGGCATTGAAAAGCGTTGTTTTGCCTGCACCGTTTGGACCAAATATAGCCACCCGCTCGCCAGCCTTCAGCTCGAGACTCACACCATTAACTGCTTGTAGGGCTCCAAAGGAAATTCCAACCCCGCTCAGCTGAAGTAACGCTATAGACATTAAGACTTTTTGATACCTTGAAAGCTACGAGAATACACAGGCTGCTTAAGATATTCTTCAGGCTTGTAGTTCCAAAATTGAGAGACCTTAGGGTAGCTGTCCACTGCAACGTTCCAGTATTTACCGTCAGCTCGCTTGGCCACCGTTTTGAAAAACACATCATAGACCGGGTTCCCGTAATTGTCCAAGCTAACCGGACGCCCAAGCGGGGAAGATTCAAGCACCACACCCCTCACAGCATCCAAGAACTTAGGTCTATTTTCCACATCACCTTTCACCTTTGTCATTGCATCTGCCAACCACATAGCAGCTAAGTAATGTGAAAAGCCGTAGAAAGAAGGAATCTCTTTATAGGCGGCCTCGTAATCGGCCACAAACTTCTTCGTTACGGCGTTGGTACTTCCCTCCACAAACTGTCCGCATGAAAGAATGCCCTCAGCCTCAGCCCCTAAGTTTCTGATAACCGATTGGTCGGTCGTATTTTGTGATCCTATCAAGGGGATCGCACCCTTTAGGCCAAAGCTTGACCACTGCTGGATAAAGCGTGTAGCGTCTGCACCTAATTCCATCGCAAACACAGCATCTGGTTTTATGGACATTATTTGTCCCAAATAGGGGCTAAAGTCTTGGGTGTTTAAAGGGTTCCAAAGTTGAGAGACTATGGTGCCTCCCAACTCAGTAAAGACCTGCGCAAAGCCTCCGCACTGCTCGTGTCCAAAAGCGTAGTCCTGTGCGATGGTGAGGACCTTTCGGTGGCCTAGTTTCTTGAACGCATAGTCCCCCATGGCATGCGACATTTGACTTGCACTGAATCCGGCTACTCTTATTACGTTGGGTATGCGGGTCCTCTGAGTTAAATCATCCGCAGCAATAACTGGAATGAAGTATGGGATACCGTTCGATTTAGCATACTCGGCTACAGCCAAGCCTGTGTTAGCGAGCAAGTCGCCAATTAAAAAATCAACCTTAGTTTGCTCCGTTAATTTACGAGCTTTTTGTAAAGCGATATCTGGATTAGAGCCGTCGTCTTCTACGATTATTTGTATTTCCCGACCAGCAATTTTTTTGCCTACCTGGTCCCAGTACAAATTAAAGCCCTCGACGATTTCTTTACCGCCTGCTGCAACTACACCCGTCAAGGGAGCGAGTAAGCCAATTTTTATTGGCTCTTTGCTTTGAGCAAACAC
>DAIUEA010000382.1:0-2111 GCA_036845365.1 Limnohabitans sp.
CTGAAGAAATGCGCAATGCTTGGGTGCAAATCCAGGGATCTGTGCGCCTGGTGGCGATGCAAATAAATAGTAACCGCGGCAATCGTTATGTGTGTGAGCACTAGCGTTAAAACAATGACTTCCCAAACGCTAAGATCGATCACTCCGTGTGCCAACCAAACCAAAATCGAATTAAATATATTCAAGGTGTAAAACCCTCAGATTGAAACTACAAATGCTGCAACTTATAAAGTTCAGCTATTCTACTTGGCTTGCCAAATACTAGCAAAGAATCCGTCTGTTTCGTGAACATGGGGCCACAACCTCAAATAATGCCCGTCTGTAGTACAAAGGGACTCAAAACAAGGAACTTTCAACTCGTTTAGAAGATCTGCAGCTTTAAGGGGCACAAAATCTTTGAATTCTTCTGAGAAAGCTTCAGCAATAGCCTCGTTTTCTTCCCTCAAGAGGCTGCAAGTTGCGTAAACCAAGCGGCCGCCTGGTTTAAGAAGCCTGGCGGCACCTCTTAAGATATTCATCTGTATTGCGCAAAGTTCTTCGATGCTTTTTGGATTTTGTCTCCACTTCAGATCTGGGTTTCTGCGCAGCGTTCCAAGACCCGAGCACGGAGCGTCCACTAAAACGCGGTCCATTTTGCCCCTGAGTCTTTTGATTCTTTCGTCCCTCTCATGGGCAATTGCAACAGGATGAACGTTGGACAGGCCGCTTCTGGCTAGGCGGGGCTTAAGCGCGTCCAGTCTGTGGGCAGATGTATCGAATGCATACAAACGGCCGGTATTTCTCATCGTTGCGCCAATTGCAAGAGTTTTGCCCCCTGCGCCTGCACAAAAGTCAGCCACCATTTCGCCTCTCTTTGCGTCCAAGAGCAGTGCCAGGAGTTGGGAGCCCTCGTCTTGCACTTCAATTGCGCCACTCGTGAAGAGCTCCAACTTGGTTAAAGCCGGTTTGTCCATCAACCTTATTCCCCAAGGAGAGAAGGGGGTTACCGTTCCTTTTAGGCCCAGTTTGGTCAGTGCTTTAAGCACCTCCTCACGTTTGGCAACGTAGCCGTTGACTCGCAGATCCAAAGGGGCAACGGTGTTTAGTTTTTCAACGACCTTCCAAAAACTCTCGCCCAGCTGCTCCTTTAGAGACTTGGCTAGCCAGTCGGGTAAATTGTGTCGGTGCCGCTCTAATAAATCTTCCGTTTTTACTCCCTCACATTGCTCCAGCCACTGAATCTCCTCGTTTGAGAGCGCAGAGTACAGAAAACCAAGTGTCGAGTCATCAAATTCTTTTTGACGCCCTTTAGGGCTTTGATGCCGTGGGTCCAATTTCTTTTTGTGCTGCCCATCGCCAGCGTGTCCGTCTTGACCTGGGGAATGCTTTGAAACTCCAGGCGGAGTGTGTAGGGCGAGGTCTTTTAAATGCTGCGCAAATCCAAGAATAGCGAGCCTTCTCTCTTTGGAACCACTCCCCCAGGGGGCAAAGTATTCGAAGAGTTGTTTAAATCTCAAAACGTTATAGGCTGTGTCAGCCAGCACTGCCCGTTCGCGGGGACCAAAAGAGTACTCTTTTCTGTGGTCTTTGAAGTATTTAGAAAGCACAGAGTCAGCGGGGTGTTCGAACCGAAGCACCTCACGCACTAAATCGGCACTGGCATTTAAAAGAGCTTTAGGATGCATAGGGTCATAAATAAATAAAAATTAATCCCAACCAGCGACGGGAAAAGCGTACTTTGTTGGAGGGCGCGCGCGCGTGAATTGGACTGAACCGAAGTTTTTCGGTCAAATGTGAAGCATTAGAGTTTTAATATTCAACTCTCAAGCACAGCCAAGCTATTGTAAGCCTTCTGGCGCGCTAACTTCTACTGCACTTTAGGTGTTCAAGCCCTTGCCTAAGCACCAAAGCGTGGTGAGGTATTTGAAACAAATGTAGGGTCTAAAATATTCAACTAATTGGCTTAAATCAACTGTGCAAAAAGCGCCCAATATAAATGCTTCAACTTTAGCGCGACTTGGGGTTTGAATCCTATTCACAAAATATGAAAAACATCGTTATCCTCATCTCCGGTGGTGGCTCCAACATGAAAGCCATTCTCAAGTGCGCCCATGACAAAGACTGGGGCAAAC
>DAIUEA010000383.1:0-2104 GCA_036845365.1 Limnohabitans sp.
GCGGCGATGAAGGGTCAGATATTTGAGAGCCCCCGTGGCCCCATATTTATCGATGCCCAAACAAGAGATGTTGTCCATAATATTTACATTCGAAAAGTTGAGAAAATCAACGGCGAGTTGTACAACACTGAGTTTGAGACCATCAAAGACGTGAAAGATCCCGGTAAAACACAATAAAAAATATTAAAATACCGATCTTCTAGTTTTAAGCGTGTCTTAAGCTTTAAAATTTCAGAGGGTTCTACGAGGGGAAACTCGCGTTGTGCGAGTTTCCCCTCGTCACTTATAGACAACTCTAAATGCTTTAAAAACAAATGAATTGAAATAGACTTATACAAAAAATAGGTTTTAATTTTTTAAACAAAAAGCCAATAAAAATTCATGTTGACCATATTATTTGACGGTTTAGCCTACGGCATGCTGCTATTTGTTTTGGCAGTAGGTTTGGCGGTGACTCTTGGATTAATGAATTTCATTAACTTAGCCCACGGTGCGTTTGCTATGCTTGGTGGGTACACCACGGTGCTTTTGATGCAGCGACTTGGCGCACCCTTCTTGATTTGTTTGCCCTGTGCATTTTTAGTGTGTGCTGTGCTGGGGGCAGTCCTTGAGAGAACCCTTTACCGCCCTTTGTACAGCAGACCTCATTTGGATCAGGTGCTCTTCTCAATTGGCCTTGCGTTTATGTCGGTTGCGAGCGCAGATTATTTAATGGGCTCTGGGCAGCAAAACATACAACTCCCTCAGTGGTTGAAGGGCCGCACCGAGTTGGGCGAAGATTCTTGGACACTTGGAATGGGGCACTACCGGCTTTTCATTGTTTTGATCTGTGCTGTTTTGACTGTGATTTTACAATTGACCCTCTCCAAAACAAGATTTGGCAGTCAACTCAGGGCCTCTGTAGACGATCCATTGGTTGCGTCTGGTCTTGGAATCAATGTCAATAAAGTCTTTTTGTTGACATTTGCTGTGGGCTCTGGCCTTGCGGGCCTAGGAGGCGCTTTGGGTGCAGAGGTCTTACCGATTGATCCCAACTTTCCGCTAAAGTACATGATCTACTTTCTCATTGTTGTCTCTGTGGGCGGAACTTCCTCCATTACGGGTCCGCTTCTCGCGGCATTGCTCCTTGGAGTGGCCGACGTAGCGGGCAAATACTATGTGCCTAAGTTAGGTGGATTTATTGTCTACTCGCTAATGATTGTTATTTTGCTGTGGCGTCCACAGGGTCTTTTTTCAAGGTCAACCAAATGATGGGTGAACAAAAAAATAGCCAATTAAATAAAATTCAGGCTCCTCAGGCGCAGCTAGAGTTGATGAGAATCTCTTTACAAAGAGGCTCCAAGATAAAGGCTCAAGAAATCATATTTTGGGTCCTCGCCTTAACGACACCTTTGTTACTTCCCAGTCACGCAATGATGATAAGCGAGATTGCTATTACCGCGCTTTTTGCATTATCCCTAGATTTGGTGCTGGGTTACAGTGGAATTGTCTCTTTGGGACATGCCGCTTTTTTTGGGAGTGGGGTATATTCTGCGGCGCTTTTTGCTAAATATTTTCTTATTGATCCAACCCTGGGTCTGTTGGTCTGCGCAACAGTTGCCGGCTTATTGGGATTTATTTGTAGCTTTACGGTTCTAAGGGGGAGTGATTTAACGCGTTTGATGGTCACACTCGGTGTGGCACTCATCATGTTGGAGTTGGCAAACCAAATGGATTGGCTAACTGGGGGCTCGGACGGTTTGCAAGGGGTTTTGATGGGACCCGTTTTGGGGCAGTTTAATTTTGATTTGCAGGGTCGCACTGCAGCTTGGTATTCGCTTGTCGTTGCACTCGTTGTATTTTGCTTTGTTCGAATGTTGGTCAATTCTTCGTGGGGTTACACGCTTCGGGTCATTAGAGACAACCGACTTCGCGCGATGGCTATAGGTGTTCCTGTCTCAAAAATACTCATCAGCGTTTATACCTTTGCAGCTTGCGTGGCAGGTTTGGCCGGCGGACTTCTGGCTCAAACCACGGGTTTTGCATCCCTTGATGTTTTTGGCTTTGACCGCTCCGCCGATTTGATGCTCATGTTGGTCATTGGCGGTGTGGGGTGGTTGTACGG
>DAIUEA010000384.1:0-2103 GCA_036845365.1 Limnohabitans sp.
AAAAAACTTTTTTAAAAAAAGCAGCAATATCTTGAAGCTCGTTTGGGTGTACCGAGTGCGCCATTGCATACGTATGCCAATCGACCAAGTAACCCATGGAGGTCAAGAGATTTTTTGAATCCTCGCCCCGTTTAAGCAAAACAACGGGATCTTGAGTGCCGTGGGCCATGAAAATGGGGGTTAATTGGTTAGCTGCATTTGCAGCGCTTTTGAACGTATCCGCTAAAGGCAAATACCCCGATAAGGCAACAATTCCAGCCAAAGAGTGGGGCAGTGTTAGCCCGGTATGCAGCGCCATTGCGCAGCCCTGGGAGAAGCCGGCGAGTACTATGTTTTTGTAAGGAATGCCTGCATTTGCTTGCTGTGTAATTAGCTCTGTGATGGACGTCGCAGATTTAGCGATTCCTTCAAAGTCTTGACGACTAATCAAATCACTGCCTGTAATGTCATACCATGCCGGCATCACATAGCCCTGGTTCCAGGTCACAGGCATGCTCGGGGCGCTTGGAAAGATAAAGCGTATGGGGGGGCAACCAGCCAAGTCCAGCTCCTCAACGATGGGAACAAAATCATTTCCGTCTGCGCCCAGGCCGTGTAACCAAATCACAGCGCACGTCGGATTTGGAGCGGTCTCTAGGACTATAGTTGGGAGTTTAGACATATTGAACGATTCAAACTAAAATTTAAAGATGGGTGTGATTTTAACGCTACCGGGCGGCTCGCAGAAGGTTCTTAAAAAGATCAAGAGTCCCCCACAGGACGAGACTTTTAAAATGCTTATAAATCTAATCAGTGATTCTTAGTGATTCTTAGTGATTCTTAATGAGTGCGTAAAGTTTTTTTCTTTTTTTTGTAAAAAAATATGCTGCCCCAGTCCCCAACAACAGACTCTGCTCGTTTAAAGCGGACGGCCAACAACCAAGCGCTACCCGTTTTATACACGTTCAGAAGGTGTCCATACGCTATCAGGGCGAGACTTGCGCTGTGTATCAGCGAGGTTGAGTGTGAGCACCGAGAGGTCGATCTTAAGAATAAGCCGTTGCATATGCTTGAGCTGTCTCCCAAAGGCACAGTGCCGGTGCTTTGGCTAACCGGGGAGGGGGGCCGGGTGATTGATGAGAGTCTGGCCATTATGAGCTGGGCCCTTGAGCGCAAGGATCCCTTAAGTTGGACCCCTAGCACTGAGGACGGAAAAGCCTTGACGCGAAAACTGATTGAGATCAATGATGGTGACTTTAAAAAACACTTAGACCGATACAAATACCCATCCCGCTTTGGTTTGCAAAGTGGACAGGCTTTCAGAGACGCTGGACTTTTGATCCTAGAAGAGCTTGATCAAATACTAAGCAAGCAAGCTTTTTTGGCAGGCCCTTATTTCTCGTTTTTGGACGCGGCGTTAGCGCCATTTGTCCGTCAGTTTGCACGAACCGATACGGTGTGGTTTTCGCAGCAACCCGTGCCTCATCTCATTCGGTGGTTAGATTATTTTGAGAGTTCCGATGTTTTTCAGACTGTGATGAAAAAACAAATCTCATAACCAAAACATGTTGTGTTTATTCTGAGTTGCTTGTACCTTTGTTTGCAACCATGGGTACTAAGTCTTACTATTGTTCATCACTCATATCCGTACGACTTTATGATTTCCTTGGCTCTTTTGCTCCTCAAGTAGGACATAAATGCTTTGGCTGCAGGCGTGTTTTTACCGCTGCTCAATAGCACTGCGTCTTGCCTGATGGGGGAGTGCATCGATTGGGGAACTTGCCAGGCCGAGCCTTCTTTAATATGTCCATCAAGGTAGACCTGGGATAAAGCGACGAACCCCAGCTCAGCGGACTGAGACTCTACGAATAAATAGGCTTGTCCGATGTTTTCTCCCCAAACGGTCTTACTCATTATTTGTTTTTCCAGCCCCAGTTTGGCCAGTGTTTGTAGTGCTGCTAAACCGTAGGGCGCTAGTTTGGGATCAGCAATAGCTATATGCTTAAAGGCATTCTTTTTTAAAACCTCCCCTGCCTCGTCTATGAGGCCAGGTTGCTTGCTCCAAAGTACCAACTTACCCGTGGCATAAGTAAACCGTCGGTTTACTTATGCCACGGGTAAGTT
>DAIUEA010000385.1:0-2095 GCA_036845365.1 Limnohabitans sp.
TATTTAAAGATAGATTATTAGAAATAACTCATAAAAAACACCACCTAAGCGAAGTAAAGTTTAGGTGGTGTGGTGTACTATTGTAATCATCTGTATTTTCTAGAATATTTTTTATTTGTTTCCTCCCCCGATGGATGATTTGCGTGGATAAAAAGTAAGTCTGGAAAATCACAACGCATTCGTGTAATTTTCAAGGCAGTACGTGTAACGCTGTGGGTGCTTACCCGCAATGATTTAGTGCGATCCAATAAGCCGCACGCTCTGCAATCATGAGAGTTGGGCTGTTGGTGTTGCCGCTTGTGATGCTAGGCATCACGCCTGCATCTACGATACGCAGCTTATTTATAAAAGAGCCTTGTGAGTCAAATACCCGGTGTCTTGTATCAACCACAGCCATGGGATCGTTTACAAGACCCATTTTTGTAGTGCCAACAGGGTGGAAAATAGTGGTTCCTATATCACCAGCTAAACGAGCAAGATCCGAATCAGTTTGAAATTGAGTGCCTGGTTTGTACTCGCTTGGTTTATAGCCGGACATTGCAGGTTGCGAAACTATTTTACGAGTCAATCTGAGCGAATCCGCGGCGATCTCTAAATCTTCTTTGGTGCTTAAGTAATTAGGTTGAATGTTGGGCGAGACTGAGAAATCTGGGCTTTGTATGTGTATAGAGCCACGACTGGTTGGATTTAAATTACAAACACTCGCAGTGATAGCCGGGAAATCGTGCAGGGGTTCGCCAAATGCATCAAGGCTTAATGGCTGTACATGGTACTGTAGATTAGGCCACTCTAGCCCGGGATTACTTTTAGCAAATACGCCTAATTGAGAAGGGGCCATGCTCATCGGGCCGCTTCGGTGCAATGCGTATTCGACACCAATTTTTAATTTCCCCCACCAGCTATTAGCTAATGTGTTTAGAGTTTTTGCATTCTCAACTTTGAAAATAGCTCTAATTTGTAAATGATCTTGTAAATTTTCACCGACACCTCTCAAGTTGACGAGAGGCTTAATCCCAGCTTTTTTTAAGTGGGCTGGGTTGCCAATGCCAGACAACTCTAAAATTTGAGGGGTCCCAACACTGCCGCAGCTAAGAATTGTTTCTTTGGTCGCGGTGAGCTGAACTCTTTCTCCCTTAATGACCGCCTCAACGCCCGATGCTTGGTGTCCATCAAATGTCACTTTGTCGCTCAGTATGACGCGAGAGACCTGCGCGTTGGTCCAAACTGTCAGGTTTGATCTTTTTAAAACCTCAGGAGATAAAAATGCTTTAGATGTATTTAAGCGCCAGCCCTTATTTTGATTTACCTCAAAATATCCAACACCCTCATTGTTGCCTTTATTAAAGTCTTGAGAATGAGGGATGTTAGTTTGTTGGGCTGCAAGCGCAAATGCATCCAAGATGTCCCACCTGAGACGCTGTTGTTGGACGTGCCACTCGCCTCCAGCGTGTGTGTCCATTAGCCTTTGTTTGTAAAAAGCAGAGGCCTTTAACGGATCAATTCTTTCACTCAATGATTGATCCACACCCGAGTGCATGGGAGAGCTGGTGAGGTGGTGTTGTTCGTGAAGTTTAAAGTAGGGAACACTATTGTTCCAGTTCCAGCTCTCATCATCCACTTGCTTGGCCCATTGGTCGTAGTCCCTAGACTGTCCACGCATATAAATCATGCCATTGATGCTAGAGCACCCCCCCATTACTCTACCCCTGGGATATTTGAGCGATCTGTCGTTAAGTCCAGCGCAGGGTTGAGTCGAGTACATCCAATCTGTTTTAGGGTTTCCGATGCAGTAAAGGTAGCCAACAGGTATATGAATCCAGTGGTAGTTGTCTTTAGGTCCTGCTTCGAGCAACAACACGTTGACACTTGGGTCTGCGCTGAGCCTGTTGGCAAGTAGACAGCCGGCGGTACCAGCGCCAACGATTATGAAATCAAATGCAGTAGAGTTCAAGATAGTGAAGGGTTTAAATATTTTTTCCTAAGGACCTATGCCAACAAATAGCAGGGTGATGAAACGGTTTGCATTAGGGTTAGATAGGGGTAAGGATTTAAGATTTGTATTTGATGAATTAGCGACCACCGGTGACATCAAGTA
>DAIUEA010000386.1:0-841 GCA_036845365.1 Limnohabitans sp.
GCTCACGGTCTAAGGCCCCAAGACACTGGCTCTGAGCTGATGATAGGATGTGGGGGAATTTCAAAAAATGGGGAAATGAATGGTCATCAAAGACTTCGAACATCTGCGCATCAAGCATAACCAAACCATTAATCTTTTGGATTATGACTCTAGGATTCCCGCAGGTGAGGCGGATGTAGACGAGGGTGCTCTGGTGCAAGGTGTTCAAAAAATGGGAGACAAACTCGATAAGTTACAAACCCTTTTGTATGCTGGCAAGGAGAGGGGTCTTTTACTTGTCTTGCAGGGCATGGACACTGCCGGTAAGGACGGGTCGATCCGTAGAGTTTTCAGACACGTCAGCCCACTGGGGGTGCGCGCGGAGGCCTTTGGCCCTCCCAGCACCAAAGAGTTGGAGCATGATTTTCTTTGGCGAATTCACCCCCTAACGCCTGCTTTGGGGGAAATAGTGATTTTTAATCGCAGCCACTATGAGGACGTTTTGGTGACGAGAGTGAAGGGGTTGATTTCTAAAGAAATCTGTCAGCAGCGATACGAGGACATCAGGTCCTTTGAGAGTTTATTGAGCCGCCAAGGCATTAAGGTTTTGAAATGCTTCTTACACATTTCCAAGGGCGAGCAAAAAAAGAGACTGAGAGATAGACTGGAAGACCCAAATAAACGCTGGAAGCTCCAGCCTTCGGACTTTGAGGACCGAAAACTATGGGATCAATTCCAGGAGGCCTACTGCAACGCGATTAAGGAGACTTCGACCAACGAAGCACCTTGGTACATCATTCCTGCGGATTCCAAGCTTTACAGAGATTTTTGTCTTTCAACGCTTTTGGTCAAGGTTTTAGAG
>DAIUEA010000386.1:851-2077 GCA_036845365.1 Limnohabitans sp.
TTTTAGAGGACATGAATTTAGAGCCGCCTAAGGCTAAATTTGACTTCACAAAGTTGCAGATTGAGTCACTAAATTAGCTCAAATCCTTTGTAAAAAAAAGATGTTTAGGTGAGGGGTGACCACAAATAATCTTTGAGGTTGGAATTAAGGTCAGTGTCCATTACAAAGTGAACTTTTTGCAGATTCAGCTCTAAGGTTCTCATTGCTTGAGCGTCTTTAGGCGACTCAATGTGAAGCTTAAGGGTTTGGAAAAGATAGTAGTTGAAAGACTTTATAAAGGTTTCAAAATTCTTAATTTCCGGGTGATCTTTTGTGGGCTGTATGCACCATTGGTGCGGGTCGTTGGGATCGGCTAGAAGAATAATCTCAAAGTATTTTTGAGGGTGCAAGTGACCGTACAGTTCGATATCATAAAAAACTTTCCCCTCCATCCCCTTAATTGGGACCCCACCTGTTCTATCCCTATTGTTCAGTAAAGGCTCTAGACTTAGTTTCTTAGGGTAAATTTTGATGTACGACATTGAGAGTCAAAAAAACAGCCAATTTTAGTACGCTTTTTTAGGGTTTACCAGGGCGGAGGCTCTCTTTCATTGCCTGCTAAAAATATCATTAATGAGGTCTAGCGGTTTAAAAACTTGTTTAGTTTTCTTCAATTGCTTTGGCTATGACTTGAAAACCTCTCCACGTGGCCTCTGAGCCTAGAGTTTGGACGCCAACTCCGATGTGTCTGAGAGCGTGCGAATAGCAGGTTTGTAATGCGGGTGCCCCAACTACGATGACCTCCTCGCTCTTTTTAAATTGCTGAGTCTGTAGCTCGTAACCAATCAAGAGACCGGATAATTTATTGAGTAAGTGAGTGGGTGTTTGCTGCTCAAACAAAGCGAGCGTTCTTATGCCAAAGATGTCGTGCAATAAGTTGGGTTTATAAGTTTGTTTGGGCTTTTGGGGTGGGGTCTTTAAGCTTTGGGTTGTGGAGTTTCTTGATTTTTTCACCAAACTCAGCTCGAGCCCTTGCTCGAACGCGACCAAATCAAATTGCGTTTGCTCAAGCGCAGAGGGAAGCGTTTTGCTCAGTATGGAGTGCTCTCTCAGAACCGAGAAAAACTCTCCGGTCATGAAGGTAGAAAAGCTCTCAAATTTTCCATTTTTCACATGGACCCATTTGCTATGGGTGCCTGGAAGCACCAGACGTGCGCTTTGTTTGCCCATCAAAGAAAGTGCACCGA
>DAIUEA010000387.1:0-2068 GCA_036845365.1 Limnohabitans sp.
ATCAAATCTTTAGAGGAAGCTTTAAAAGGTGACGATAAGGCAGAGATCGACGCGAAGACTGAAGCTCTCATGACGGCGAGTCAAAAGTTAGGCGAGAAAGTTTATGCAGACATGCAAGCCGCTCAAGCCGCCGCAGGAGGCCCTGGTGCCGGTGCTGGTGGTGGTGGCGCTCACGAGCACGAAGGCTCAGGTAGCTCATCCAACGCAAACGACGACAACGTCGTAGACGCAGAGGTCAAGGAAGTCAAAAAGGGCTAAAAATGGGGCTATCTCCCAATTCACCATTTTCCCCCTTTGAAACGAAAAGATTCTCTTAGAATCATCCCAACCTCCACATCCCATCGCCGCGCAGCGTCTAACCCAAGACACTCGCGGCGCTTGTATTACATAAACTGCACAATGAATCATGGCTAAACGCGATTTTTACGAAATCCTTGGTGTTCCTAAGACCGCCCCTGATGAAGAAATCAAAAAGTCCTATCGCAAATTAGCGATGAAGTACCACCCTGATCGCAACCAAGGTGAAAAATCAGCAGAGGCAGAGGCGAAATTCAAGGAGGCAAAAGAGGCGTATGAAATGCTCTCAGACCCTGAGAAAAGGGCTGCTTACGACCAATTTGGTCACGCAGGCGTTGACCCCAATATGCGGGGAGGACCTGGGGCGCAAAACTTTGGGGGAGGATTTTCTGAGGCGTTTGGGGATATTTTTGGGGATATCTTTGGTCAGGCCAGACGCCAACAAGGGGGTGGACGTCAAGTTTACAGGGGCAACGATTTAAGCTACGCAATGGAGATCACCTTAGAGGAGGCTGCTCAGGGGAAAGAGACGCAAATCAAAATACCGAGTTGGAACTCCTGCGATCCCTGCCAAGGCAGTGGCGCAAAGCCTGGAACCTCTGTCAAGACGTGCACCACCTGCATGGGAAGCGGTGCTGTACAAATGCGCCAGGGCTTTTTCAGCGTTCAACAAACCTGCCCGCAGTGCAGGGGTAGCGGCAGGATCATCCCTGAGATCTGCCCCACTTGTCATGGGCAGGGGAAAAACAAGACCCAAAAAACCATTGAATTCAAAATCCCGTCCGGTATCGATGACGGCATGAGAATCAGGAGCACGGGTAACGGGGAGCCCGGAACCAACGGAGGACCTTCGGGAGATCTTTTCATCGAGATCAGACTCAAGAAACATGATATTTTTGAGCGCGAGGGAGATGATCTGCACTGCGCGATACCCATCAGTTTTACCACTGCTTCGCTAGGCGGGGAGATTAGCGTTCCCACTTTGGAGGGAAAGGCTGCAATTGACATTCCTGAGGGCACTCAAAGCGGTAAACAATTTAGATTGCGGGGCAAGGGCATAAAGGGCGTTCGCTCAAGCTTTCCCGGGGATTTGTATTGCCACATCAATATTGAAACTCCAGTCAAACTAAGCGAACACCAACGCAAATTGATGCGCGAACTCGATGAGTCCCTAAAAAAAGGAGGAGCCAAGCACTCACCCAACGAGGAAGGTTGGACGGACAAATTAAAGAGCTTTTTTAAGTAAGTGCTGATTCAGTTTTAGAACCAAACGCTGCGGGTTTCTTTTGTTAACTCGCAGGCCCCTGGTTCGAGGCCAGATCGGGGAGCCATAGATTTAGAAGTAATTAATGAAGACCACAGATTGATAAACGGTGGTTTTATATTTGATAGTCGAAATTATAGGCACAGTAATATCTTTACTGAGCAGTAGCCGCTCTTGAAAGAGCCTGCAAAGGATTTTGTGTAAGTTAACGTTTTGTATTATTCTGCCATATAGGCAGACAAATGGAGACTTTCACAAAATCCTTTACAGGCTCGTTAAACAGGGCAACCTCAAACTTTTCGCATGCGCTTGAGTTTTATCTAGTTGTATTTTTAAATCAACTTATTAAATATCAAGCACTTTTGATTGCATTAGCGGTCATGGGTAACTGACGCACACGCTTACCTGTCAAACTCGCAACAGCATTGGCAATCGCTGGACTAATCAACGCAGTGGCAGGTTCGCCAATTCCACCTGGCTTTTCCGTGCTCCTCACCAATGTGATAT
>DAIUEA010000388.1:0-2048 GCA_036845365.1 Limnohabitans sp.
CTGCAAGCTCCCGGGTGGGGCACAAAATGAGCGCTTGAACGTTCATTCTGAGCGGCTCAAGTTTGATGACCAAAGGCAACCCAAAGGCTACTGTTTTGCCACTTCCGGTGCTCGCCTGTGCGATCAGATCGCGCCCGCTTAGCCCCAAAGGAAGGCTAAGCACTTGGATCGGGGTCATCTGGGTTAATCCCAGTTGAGTCAGATTGTCCAACACTGCTGCGTCCAAACCTAGAACGCTAAAGTCTTTGGTTTGATCCATATTTTCTGTATTCATTCTTGGATTATCCCTCGGATAGGGTATGCATCAGCTCAAAAACTCAAAAACGTTAAGCTCAAACCGCTTATTTAAGAATCTTATAAGCTCAGGCGAAGGGAGGGTTTATTGCCCTCAAGCCAGAAACGGATACTAAGCTAAAACCCATCTCGGGTGTTACTTATCAAGAAGCTATTGATCGTTTGAAAGAAGCTATCTCTTTGCACTCAGATGAGTTCCCTCTTAATATACCCATAAGGCACCCAACAGTCCCCAGGTGACGCCGCTTGAGATAAGTTAGCCCAAATCTCCAGGACTTACAAGCGCTGAAGTCATTCGCGGACTTAAAAAATTAGGCTTCGTTAAATCCAGATAAAGGGTAAGTCATAGACTATGAGGCTTTTTCTCTATAGGCGGGGAAGGTATGTCTACTTGCTTATTTTCGGGCATCACCATCTTCTCACCGTCCCAAATTTGACCACACCAACAACGCCCGGCATCATCGATGATACAAACACCAGATCCGCAACACCTGTCCTCTGAAGCACTCATTGATTGTCTCTCATTTAATAATGGGGATTAAGCTCTTTTTTAAGGGGCGGACTGATTGTTAAAGTTTTAAAGGGGCATCCTCAACTGATAAAGCGATTACAAATTGTATTTTGTAATTGCCTTGTCAGTTAAGAAGTAAGAAATTATCCCCAGTAGGCTTTGCCCCACTCTTTCTTTGCAGGACAACTGTTTGCAAAGAGGCGCGGAACCTAATTTAGTCGCAAATAATTGAAACAGATTTCGTATTGAGGTAAGCTTCAAGTGCCTCAATACCGCCCTCAGATCCGTATCCAGAATCTTTCACGCCCCCAAAAGGCATCTCAGGCCAAGCGACCGCGGGCTGGTTCATCCAAAGCATTCCAACTTGGAGCTCCTTGGCGAGCAAGTGCGCATTTTTAAGTGACTTCGTAAACGCATAACTTGCCAAACCAAAAGGCAGGCGGTTGGACTCTGCAACAGCTTCCTCCATTGTGTTGAACGTACGGATCGCAGCCATGGGGCCAAAAGGCTCATCATTGAACACTTTTGCGTCTAGAGGAACATCGGATAGCACAGTTGGGGCAAAGAAATTACCTTTGGAGCCAATTCGCTCGCCCCCCACATTTACCGTTGCGCCCTTGCTGACAGCGTCCTTTGTGAACTCAGCCATCGCGGTCAGTCGTCTTGGGTTAGCGAGCGGCCCCATAGTTGTCCCGTCCTCGAGTCCGTTACCCACTTTTAAGCGGTCCGCTTGGGCAACCATCGCGGCAACAAAAGACTGCTTTAAGCTCTCGTGAACTAAAAACCGAGTTGGAGAAATACACACCTGACCCGCATTTCTAAACTTGGCGGCTCCTGCTGCGCGAGCAGCAAGTTCAACATCCGCATCTTCACACACAATCACTGGAGCGTGTCCGCCCAACTCCATAGTCGCTCGCTTCATGTGCTGACCAGCCATTGCAGCCAACTGCTTGCCTACAGGAGTAGATCCAGTGAAGGTAATTTTGCGGATGATAGGGTGTGGTATCAAGTAGCTAGAGATTTCGGCTGGATCGCCGTAAACCAAACCTATCACCCCTGCAGGCACGCCTGCATCCATAAAGGCCTGTAAAAGTCCCGCTGGAGATGCCGGAGTTTCCTCGGGAGCTTTCACAATGATTGAACAACCGGTCGCTAACGCAGCACTTAGCTTTCTCACAACCTGGTTAATGGGGAAATTCCAGGGGGTAAATGCAGCAACTGGGCCAACGGGGTCCTTGAGAAC
>DAIUEA010000389.1:0-932 GCA_036845365.1 Limnohabitans sp.
AGTTAAGGCAGTTAAAGACCGTGAGGTATTGTTTGATTTCAATCACCCTCTTGTGGATCAAGCCTTGACTTTTGAGGTTCATGTGATCGGGGTGCTTTAAACCTTTTTAAAACACTCTAAAACGTAGGCCTTGGGCTAAATTCTGAGCGCGGTCTTCATTACTCCGTATTACCTTCATTTTTGAGTTACAAAATATTAAGTCCCTATGAACACAAGCTCGCAAGCAAATGCCTCAAACGCTCCCCATGAGATTATCCTCGCCGAGCCAAGGGGGTTTTGTGCAGGTGTTGACCGTGCCATTGAGATTGTTGAGCGCGCATTAGAAAAATTTGGAGCACCCATTTACGTGCGCCATGAGATCGTGCACAACACACACGTCGTTGCTGATCTCAGGTCAAGAGGGGCAGTGTTTATCGAGTCCTTGGAGGATGTCCCCCCAGATTCAACCCTCGTCTTCAGTGCCCACGGCGTTCCCAAGTCCGTTGAGGCCGAAGCTGCAAGGCGTGGGTTTCGCGTCTTTGACGCCACCTGTCCCTTGGTGACCAAAGTGCATGTCGAAGTGGCTAAGTTGCACAAAGAGGGCTATGAGTTCATTATGATTGGCCACAAGGGGCACCCCGAAGTTGAAGGAACAATGGGTCAACTTGAGAGTGGTATTCATTTGGTAGAGGACGTAGCAGATGTAGAGCATCTAAGACCCCTGCAAACTGAGAAGCTAGCGGTTGTGACTCAGACCACTTTGAGTGTGGATGATGCTAAAGAGATCTCTAAGGCCATAGAAGCTAAATTCCCCAACATCCGAAGGCCTAAACAACAAGACATTTGTTATGCAACTCAAAATAGGCAAGACGCTGTAAAAATGCTGAGCTCTAAGGTGGATGTCGTCGTCGTCGTGGGTAGTCCCACAAGCTCCAACAGCAACCGGTTAAGGG
>DAIUEA010000389.1:942-2042 GCA_036845365.1 Limnohabitans sp.
CAGTTATATGGTCGATGACGCCTCCGAGCTAAATGAGGATTGGTTTGTGGGTAAAGCTAGAGTTGGTTTGACTGCTGGCGCCTCTGCGCCAGACGTGCTGGTTCAAGAAGTGATTGCCCGTTTGCGGGAGTTTGGTGCTGTCTCTGTGCGTAAACTCGACGGTATTCAAGAGACGTTAAAATTTCCACTGCCCAAAGGGTTAAAGTCAGATTGATTTAAATCTTTGAAGAATGAAACCTTGGAGTGTTCTTTGCATCTAAGCACTCAACCCGCTTTTAGTTGATGGTATTCAAGTTGCGCTCATCTCATACTTTTGCTCATTTTGTCCAAGTTATTCCTAAACCTTAAATAGAACCATTCAATGTTAGATATCGCATTACTTCGCCGAGATTTACCTGCTGTGATAAAGGGCCTTGAGGCCAGAAAGAGCCCCCAAGCTTTTTTAGATATTGAGCTTTTTCAGTCATTAGAAACTGAGCGTAAAACGCTTCAATCTCGTACAGAAGAGTTACAGGCTAAGCGCAATGCGCTCTCCAAAATGGTTGGACAACTCAAATCAAAGGGAGAATCCGCTGATGCTCAGATGCAAGAGGTTGCTCAAATGAAGAGCGAACTCGAGCAGTGTGAGACACGACTCATCGAACTGCAAGCGCAACTGCAAGCTCTTTTGTTGGCTGTCCCTAATTTGCCTGATGCAAGTGTTCCGCTAGGCGCTGGGGAGGAGGCAAACGTTGAGCTCAGGAGATGGAGTCCTACGGGTACGGATCCAACCCCTTTGGCTTTTAAGGCGCGAGACCATGTGGAGTTAGGAGAGCCCTTGGGTCTGGATTTTGAGACTGGGGCGCTACTGTCTGGGTCTAGGTTCACGGTTATGAAGGGGCCCATCGCTCGTTTACACAGAGCGTTAGCTCAGTTCATGTTGGATACGCAAACAACCGAGCACGGTTACACCGAGTGTTATACCCCTTACGTTGTGAGTGAAGAGACGCTGCGCGGGACGGGACAACTTCCCAAGTTCGAAGAGGATTTGTTTGCCGTTAAAAAGGGTGGCCAAGACGGAGCCGAAGAAGGCACAGCTCTTTACTTGATTCCTACAAGTG
>DAIUEA010000390.1:0-1997 GCA_036845365.1 Limnohabitans sp.
CCTCAGTGATGGGTGACATGTTTGAATTACTCATGTAAATTTATTTCGCCTTTAAAAACACTAACTGCAGGTCCCGTCATGTACACATGAGCAGGGTCGTTAATTTGCGATGCCAATTTAGGGGGGTGTTGCGCCTCTTGAGGGCCTTTCTCAATAGGCTGCCTAGCGTTCTCACCCATGCCGGCCCATTCAATGGTGAGCTTCCCCCCCTTAGTGTGCACATCCACAACAGGGCTCAGCAGGCCCTCTCTGATGCAAGAGACTACGGCTGCACAAGCCCCCGTCCCGCAGGCTAACGTCTCGCCTGCCCCCCTCTCAAAGACCCTGAGCTTGACCTCATGTGGACTGAGAATTTGTATGAACCCGACATTAACACGGTTAGTGAACGCTGCGTGATGCTCAATTTGAGGACCCAGCGTCAAGACAGGGGCGTGCTCTACCTCTTCAACAATCAACACCGCATGAGGATTGCCCATTGATAATACACCTATCCCCCCAAGAGATTCAGCAAGCCCTTTAAGCTGCCAGCGACTCCAAGTCTGATCTTTTGAGGGGAAAGGCACAGCAAACTTAGGATCAAAAGGGACGCGCTTTAAATCAAAAATGGGGGGGCCCATATCTACCTTAACCCGCCCGTCTGGCTGCGCTTTTAATTCAATCTCACCCGTGTTGACTTTAACCCTAATTGGGTTTTTGTGGGTCAGACCCGCTTCATGAACGAAGCGCACAAAACACCTTGCGCCGTTGCCGCAGTGCTCAACCTCTGTTCCGTCCGAGTTGTGAATCACGTACTCAAAATCAACCCCCGCGTGGGGTGCGGGTCTGACGCTTAAAATTTGATCTGCGCCTACTCCAAAATTGCGGTCAGCAAGGAATCTATATTGTTCTGGTTTGAGGAGGTACCTTTTTTGGGTCTCATCGATGACCACAAAATCGTTTCCTGCGCCTTGCATTTTTGTAAATGGAATAATCATCTTCTAATTATCCGATATAAAAGTTATGTCGATGCGTGGGAGCAGGTTTCTGCGATCCTATAATTTAAGGTGAGAAAGAACTTTTTACTCGGCTAAGTTACAAATTCACTATTTCCCACAATTTTTTATCTTATTTAAAAAAGGCTCATATGAGAATTCCTGATTGGTCCCAAGAAAAACAAACAAGCCCAAAAGATCTCGTTGATTCGATCTTGGAGCGCCGAGGGGGCTCATTATTAAACCTTGATAAGGCACTTTTGTGGAGCGAGCCAGTTGCCAGAGGGTGGAATGTTTATTTAAAAAACGTAAGAACGGGCTTATCAACAAGTCGTAAATTAAGAGAACTAGGGATTTGCACGGTTGCTGTGTTGACGGGTGCGACCTATGAATACCACCATCATAAGCCGGACTACTTGGCCGCGGGGGGCACAAATGAGGAGTTGGAGGCGTTAAATAAAGTTTTAGCTTCGCATCCAGGCTCCGTGGTGAGCGATCCCCATTTGGGAGAGCTTGAGAGTTTGGTCATCCAATATGCAGCTCAAATGACCTTGACTGTGAAGGTTGAGGACGCTGTGTTTGATAAGCTAAAAAGCCACTTAAATACACAAGAAATTGTGGAACTCACCACTGCAATAGCAACTTACAACATGGTGGCAAGATTTTTAGTCGCTCTGGGGGTTACCCCTGAAGTTTGACTGAAGTCTTTGAACTCGCACCTGAGGTCAAAGACTTAAAGATCACTCCACTCGAACGTTGTTCTCTTTAACCACCTTTGCCCAGGTCGAGATTTGATTGTCAATAAAAGCTTTCGCGCTCTCTGGGCTACCTCCAATGACGTCAATCCCTTGGGCGTCAAGTTTCTTTGCTACCTCAGGATTCTTTAAAACCTTGTTGAGAGCTTCGTTCATTTTTTTAACCACATCTGCAGGGGTCTTTGCAGGAGCAAGGAGCGCCCACCAAGAAGGTGCCTCAAACCCTGGGTAGCCAAGCTCCTCAATCGTTGGGACGTTTGGTAAATCGGGG
>DAIUEA010000391.1:0-1996 GCA_036845365.1 Limnohabitans sp.
AAATAGTGGATTCGGTTGAGCTTTGGAGGATAATTAGGCAAGTTGTACACTGCGTTTGCGTTTCCACCCTTAGGAGTTTTGTTTGAGTAAAAAGACGTTTCTAGACTTTGAGACTTCAATTGCAGATTTAGAGGGCAAGATAGAAGAATTAAGGTATGTCCAAGGCGAGTCAGCTGTGGACATCTCAGATGAGATTGAGCAATTAACCAAAAAAAGCCAACAACTTACCAAAGACATCTACAGCAATTTAACGCCCTGGCAGATCACTAAAATTGCTCGCCATCCTGAGAGGCCTTACACCCTGGATTATGTTCGAGAGATATTCACGGACTTTCAAGAGCTACACGGTGACAGACATTTTGCCGATGATTTGAGTATCGTCGGCGGACTTGCCCGCTTTAACGGAACTCCCTGCATGGTTATGGGGCATCAAAAAGGGCGTGATACCAAAGAGCGAGCTGCTCGCAATTTTGGGATGACCCGACCCGAGGGCTATAGAAAAGCACTTCGTTTGATGAAAACGGCCGAAAAATTTCATTTGCCCGTCTTCACCTTTGTCGACACTCCTGGTGCTTTCCCCGGAATTGATGCAGAGGAGCGAGGTCAAAGCGAGGCGATTGGGCGTAATATCTTTGAGATGGCCCAACTTGAGGTGCCGATCATCACCACCATCATAGGTGAGGGTGGATCAGGTGGGGCGCTTGCGCTCAGCGTGGCAGATCAGGTGTTAATGCTTCAGTTTTGCATTTACTCAGTGATCAGTCCAGAGGGGTGCGCCTCTATTTTGTGGAAAACCTCAGCCAAAGCAAGCGACGCGGCAGACTCCCTTGCCATCTCGGCTCATAGGCTTAAAGCACTTGGTCTGATTGACAAGATTATCAATGAGCCAGTCGGGGGCGCCCACCGAGATGCCAAACAAATGGCGAGTCAACTCAAGCGTGGCTTAAATGACGCCCTGCGCCAAGTGAGCGATTTAAAAATCAAAGAATTACTTGATCGACGCTACGAAAGGCTACAAAGTTATGGGCGCTTTAATGACACCAAAGTTGACTCTGCAGCTTAGAAGGCTTTCGCATTTGCACACGAACTTTAAGTGCTAACTAATTTGTAAGAATCTCAACAGATAAATCCTCGGTCTTCAACTTATGAAAAAAAAGATCGACCCATTTGATCTACACGGATTAAAAGTACAGCCAGCCCTGCCACTTGCTGTTGCTTTGAGTGGGGGTGCAGACTCAACAGCCCTGTTATTGGCCTGTATCAATCGTTGGCCCAATTTGGTGGGTCAAGTCCCCAGGGTTAGAGCTATTCATATTCACCACGGACTGCAGTCTGCAGCGGACTCTTTCGCCGAGCACTGCACGCAGATCTGTCGCACGCTTTCTGTGCCGCTACATATTGAGTATCTTAAGGCTAAGCACCTGCCTGGCGAGAGCCCAGAGGAGGCTGCACGCCTGGCAAGGTACAAAGCCTTTGCATCTGTGCTCCAAGGGGTGTGGGGCGCACAAGTCAAAAGTATCTTGCTCGGCCAGCACGCGGACGACCAAGTTGAGACATTAATTTTGGCACTCTCAAGGGGGGCAGGTCTACCAGGATTGGCCAGTATGGCCCCACAGTTTGAGCGTTTTGGGGTGAACTATTACAGGCCTTTTTTGCACATTAGCGCCTCAGAGATTAGGGAGTGGTTGACAAGCAAAGAGGTCCCTTGGGTGGAGGACCCAACCAACCAAGACACTCAGTACACACGCAACAAAATTAGGCTGGAAATCATACCGGCGTTATCTAAAGCGTTTCCCTCTTTTAGGGAAACATTTTCCAGAAGCGCGGTTCATGCTGCCCAGGCTCAGTCTTTATTGGATGAGTTGGGGGCCGCGGATTTGCTCATAACCGGAAGTCCGCCTGAGATTAAAATGCTACAAAGTTTAAGTCCTCAGCGCTGTGCTAACCTTCTTCGTCATTGGTTTAAAAGTTTAGGTACGAGTGCCTCCACCTCTCA
>DAIUEA010000392.1:0-1473 GCA_036845365.1 Limnohabitans sp.
AATTGAGCCCTTTTATGTGATGGAGATCGCCAAAGCGGCGGCCCAGGTTGCACAAACTACCGCTTTCAAAGCAAGCGGCAAAGAGATGCTCAGCTTGAACATAGGGGAGCCCGACTTTACGGCTGCTCCTTTGGTACAAGAGCGGGCTATGAAAGTAATTCGCGACGGTACCACTCAGTACACTCACGCTGTGGGTCTAGAGTCACTTCGTGAGCGCATCAGTGAGTGGTACACAGACAAGTTCGGCTTAAACGTACCGCCTAAGCGCATCATCATCACCTCGGGCGCCTCGGCGGCTCTTCAACTGGCCTGCCTGGCCTTGGTCGAGCACGGGGATGAGATCTTAATGCCCGACCCGTGTTACCCGTGTAATCGTCAATTTGTTTTAGCTTGTGGGGGTACACCAAAGCTGATTACGACGAGCGCCAAAGACCGCTTCCAATTAAATCTTGAACAAGTCAAAGAACACTGGGGTCCGCACACAAGGGGGGTACTCCTTGCTTCGCCCTCCAACCCAACGGGGACATCGATAGCCCCAGACGTTTTAAAAGGTATTTTGGATTTTGTTGAGTCAAAGGGGGGGATTTGCATCGCCGATGAGATCTACATCGGACTCAGTTATGAAGAGCAATTCGCAAAGAGCGCTTTGTCCTTGAGTGACCAAGTGATCAGCGTCAACAGTTTCTCCAAGTACTTTAATATGACGGGTTGGCGTCTAGGGTGGTTGGTAGTTCCTGAACCGGTTGTCAGCGCAGTCGAGCGGTTGTCTCAAAATCTCTTTATTTGTCCCAGCACTGTGTCTCAGCACGCTGCACTTGGATGTTTTGAGCCACAGAGTTTGGCTCTTTTTGATGAACGTCGGGCGCAGTTCAAAGCCCGTCGGGACACTTTTGTCCCGGCGCTTAACAAACTCGGACTGAATGTACCTGTGACGCCAGACGGAGCCTTTTATGCATGGGCTGATTGCACAGAGGTTTGTCATCAATTAGGTATCTCTGGAAGTTGGGATTTGGCTTTCGAGTTTCTTAACAAGGCCTACGTGGCTGTTGCTCCAGGGCGCGATTTTGGGGTTCAAAATACAAATCAGTACATTCGCTTTTCTACGGCGAGCTCAAGCGCTGCACTTGAAGAGGCGGTGACTCGTTTGGGGCTTTTGATACGGGGGGGAGCATGAGTGAGGAAAGGGGTTACAGGCACGCTTTGAGAGTTTACTGGGAAGACACGGACGCGGGGGGCATTGTCTTTTACGCAAACTATTTAAAGTTCTTCGAGCGCGCAAGAACCGAGTGGCTCAGATCTCTTGGTATCAGTCAACAAAAAATAAAGGCTGAACTGGGGTGTATGTTCGTGGTGAGCGAGACGCACATAAAGTACCACGCACCGGCCGTATTGGATGACTTTTTAGAAATTCATACCCTAATCGTTGATAAAGGAAGAAGCAGTTTAACGCTAGAGCAAAAGGCATTTCTAAAC
>DAIUEA010000392.1:1483-1994 GCA_036845365.1 Limnohabitans sp.
ACCCGCCCCTACTCACCCACCAAGTGATGAGCATTGGGTTGGCTCCTGGAGCTTTAGGAGCTTTAGGAGCTTTAGGAGCTCTAGGATCTTTAGGAGCTTCAGGATCTATTGAGAATTACAATGACGGGGTTGAGAAAAGTTTGCCCCAAGAGCCATTTTTGGACAGACAAGAGATGAGGCTTCTTTGCTCAGGGACCATACGAATTGGATGGATCAATGTCCAAAGTGGTCGGCCCACAAGAATACCCAGTTTAATTTTGGAAAAATTATGAATCAAGATTTCTCGATCATTCAGCTTGTCATTGGCGCGAGTTGGGTCGTGCAGGCAGTGGTTGCCCTACTCCTTTTTGTATCCATTCAAAGTTGGGCTGCCATTTTTAGCAAGCATTTTTCCCTCAAAAAAGTAAATCGCCTTAATGATGAGTTTGAACGTGATTTTTGGTCCGGGAAGAGCTTAAATGAGTTGTTTACCGCTGCCGTTCAAAACTCAAAGACGGGGGGGCCCATGGAG
>DAIUEA010000393.1:0-1986 GCA_036845365.1 Limnohabitans sp.
CGCTGCAACTCCTTGACTACCACCTTGGTCAAGGAGTTGCAGCGAGCGGCGCTTTGGCAACTCGTTTGGGCCTGAGCGGCGTCTCAGTTGCAGCCGAGACGATTGCTTTAAACACCATCTTCGCCCTCATGAGAGGAACCGGCGCAAGAGTGCATCTTTGCAGAATCTCAAGCGCTGCAGGCGTAGCCCTTATTAAAAACGCCAAAGAAGAGGGTTTGCCCGTTAGCTGTGATGTAAGCATTAACTCGCTTCATTTAACGGACCAAGATATAGGGTTCTTCGATTCTCGTGCAAGACTTACCCCTCCACTGCGCCAAGAAAGCGATAGAAAGGCCTTGCAAATGGCTTTGCTCGAAGGCGTCATTGACGTCCTTGTCTCTGATCACGACCCGGTCGAGGGTGATTTGAAGTCTTTGCCTTTTGCGCAGGCTAAGCCCGGTGCCAGCGGAGTTGAACTTTTGCTGAGCTTGGCTTTAAAGTGGAGCGCCCAGCATCAGCTTTCAGTCACGGACGCTTTAAGAGTGGTCACTCACAATCCTGCCAAAATCTTGCACGAGGCTGCCCTCAATTGGAGGACTTCAAGCGTGCTCGGTACCCTGAGCAGCAACGCTCAAGTTGCCCAAGGAGTGGGTGAGTTGAGAGTGGGTGGAGTCGCAGATATCTGTATTTTTGACCCAAATGCGGTGTGGATGGTTAAGCCTGAGGAACTAAAAAGCCAGGGTAAATTCACTCCGTTTGCATTTGATATGGGGGGTACGGCCATGCCGGGAGTGGTTAAGTTTACGGTCCTAGGCGGTGAATTGGTTTACTCTCGCGGCTAGAGCCCTTTGCAACAACGCCAGTACAACTCAAATGACTTCATTACTTAAGCATTTTCGGGCTGCGGTTAGATTTACGTTGCTGATTTTTTACCTAATTAAAGGGTATTTGATTGTTTTATTTAAGTTTCCCTTATTGAGCCACCGGTTGCGCCAACAGGAGGTGCAAAAATGGTCTATCAAAGTGCTCCAGTGCTTTGGAATCATTGTTCACTTGGAGGGGGCATTTACCTTTCGCGGTCCCCTGCTCATTGTCTCTAATCACATCTCTTGGCTTGATGTATTGGTGTTGCACTCTGTTGGGTACTGTCGCTTTGTCGCTAAGTCTGAGATTGGGGGATGGCCCGTTGTAGGCTTTTTAACGCGAAAGACTGGAATGTTTTTTATTGAGCGAGAAAAACCTAGAAGCGCAATTAAGGTTGTTCAAACGATGTCTGAGGCGTTGCAAGAGGGGAGTGTCTTGGCGGTTTTCCCGGAGGGTACAACCAGTGATGGTACCGATTTGTTGCCCTTCCACGCAAACCTAGTTCAAGCCGCAGTAAGCGCTAACGCACCAGTCCAGCCTTTATGCATTTCCTATTTGGACAGAGCCAGCGGTTTACAAACGCAGGCCCCCAGTTTTGTTGGAGAGATCACGCTGGTTCAGTCGGTTTGGAGCACGATCAGCGCAGCCCCCATCACTGCTAAAGTAAAAGCCGGTGAACTTCAGTATTGCCAAGCCCGGTCGCGTAAAGAGTGGGCAGTTGATTTGAGATTAAAAATTGGGGAGCTTCTCCTCGCCTTTAAAAATACGTAGATCTTAATCTTTAGAAGTTTTTTGAAGTTGTAATCGCTCACTTTAAAACTTAAATTGTTTAAAAAACCAGTTTGCTACTGAACCTAACTAATTTTTGCAGAAGATTTAGGCCAGGCAATCTGCCCAAATATTCTTTGCCCATCCTAGTGCATATTCCCCCTCTTTTTCGCTAGGGGCACCTGAGACGCCCCCAGCATTGGCGAGTATCTTAAAAGTGCGCTCTACGGGGTCGTACTGATGAACTGAGGCGATGTAGATGGCTTGGGTCGGGTCTACAAAACTGTAGCAAGTGTTGGTTAGCCAGGGATGGGGGTTGGGCTCAAAATCTGCAAGTTTGGCCACAATGGCAGCGGCAGCGACTTTGGCATGAGC
>DAIUEA010000394.1:0-1974 GCA_036845365.1 Limnohabitans sp.
GCAAAGCTGTTGTCGACAACTCTGCATAGTCACGTCTGGCGAAATGGGAGGTTAAATAGGTATCAAACACCGGCCTAACAGAGCCAAACCAGTTTGTAAATTCTTGTTTTAAAGAAAGGTTTTGCAAAGCGCCTGGATTAGGAGGGGGGTCATTGGCAAATGCTGCACTAAGCACTGCCCGAAGCGAATCACTTAGAACCTCCTGTTGTTGAGCCCCCGCCCAAACGCGCGCAGAGTACGAGAAAGAGATCCCTAAAAAAAAAGCATATAGAAAGAGACGTAAAAAGCTCAACCCCCGCTCCTATTTAACTTCCCCACTCCCAGTCAACTTGAGTTCACTACTAGTTTGTGATGCAGTCACACTAAAACGTGCTTTAAAAGATAAGTCAGCGCATCTTGCGGCGTCATTTTAGTGGGTTCACTTTGAGTTCTGTGTTGGTATTCAATGAGGTTCTCTTTAAGCCCACGCTCTGAGAGCACCGCTCGGTGTGGCACTCCAATTAGCTCCCAATCCGCAAACATAGCTCCGGGACGCTCTCCCCGGTCATCTAAAATTACGTCAACACCTTTTTCGCGAAGGGATTCATAGAGCTGGGTTGCTGCGGCTTGAACCAGTTCACTTCGCTCCATTGCGATTGGGCAAATAACAACCGTAAAAGGGGCTATTGAGTCTGGCCAAATGATGCCTTTGGAGTCATGGCTTTGCTCAATAGCGGCAGCTACGATTCGCGTAACCCCTATTCCGTAGCACCCCATCTCCATAAACTGAGGCTTTCCGCTCTCATCTAAAAAAGTGGCGTTCATTGCTTGGGAGTACTTTGTGCCTAAGTAAAAAACGTGCCCCACCTCTATGCCGCGCTCTATGCTTAAGCGACCCAACCCGTCCGGGGACAAGTCCCCATCCACCACATTTCGTATATCTGCGACCAAGCCCGGCTCACCCAAGTCAGCGCCCCAATTCACGCCTTGCAAGTGATATCCCTCTTCGTTTGCGCCGCATATCCAATCACTCATCACGGCAACCTCTTTATCAGCAATTACGCTTAAAGGCGTGGCTAAACCAACGGGACCTAAAAATCCGGGCTTGCAACCAAAATGAGCTTGTATCTCTGCATTAGTGGCAAATCTAAATCCACCCTCAAAGCCAGGTAGTTTGCCCACCTTGACTTCATTCATATCGTGATCCCCTCTTATTAACAAAAGCCAGATCTTTGAGCCCTTTAAAGCCCCGTGCTCATCTAGAGTGTCCGTTGCTAGCACCAAAGACTTCACAGTCGTCTCAAGTGCAACCCCTAAAAGTGAAGCAACTTCCTCGCAGGTACTTTGAGTCGGGGTGCTAATGCGGGTCATCTTGCCCTTAGATTCAGCCCGCTCGTGCTGAGGCGCTAAGGACTGCGCCTTCTCGATGTTCGCTGCGTACTCGCTGGTTGGGCAATAAACGATTGCATCCTCGCCTGTTGCAGCTATCACTTGGAACTCCTCACTAAGGTCACCCCCAATTGCGCCGCTGTCAGCTGCAACGGCTCGGTACCTTAAACCAAAGCGGTCAAAAATTCTCCTGTATGTTTTGGCCATTAGTTGGTAGCTGGCTTTAGCGGCGTCAACGTCCTTATCAAAGCTATACGCATCTTTCATAATGAACTCACGCCCACGCATCAGTCCAAAACGGGGTCTGCGCTCGTCTCTGAATTTGGTCTGTATTTGGTATAAATTTTTAGGCAGTTGTTTGTAGCTTTTAAACTCCTGACGGGCAATATCAGTGACGACTTCTTCGCTGGTGGGTTGGATGACAAAATCCCGGTCATGTCTGTCTTTGATCCTGAGCAACTCAGGGCCCATTTTTTGAAAACGCCCCGTCTCCTGCCACAACTCAGCGGGTTGAACAACAGGCATTGTGATTTCAATCGCCCCTGATTTGTCCATTTCTTGACGAATGATATTCTCAACCTTGCGAATAATCCTCAGCCCCATAGG
>DAIUEA010000395.1:0-1963 GCA_036845365.1 Limnohabitans sp.
ATCCTCCAAAATATCTGAATGAGTTATTTGATTCATTTAAAGTAAAACTCTCAAATAGGAGTTTAAATTGTATTGTGCATTATTAAAAAACCTATTATTTTCAGTAGCTTAAGCTCATTTATTAAAGCATTTACAGGCTGCAAACGAACTTATCAATTGAGACACTAGTCAAATATAGGAAGATCTTATAAGTGTTTTTAAAGTGTCGGCAAATTGTAGTCTTTTAAATTCTCCCTTAGTTTGGTTTTGAGCATCTTGCCCGTACCCCCCAAAGGAATAGAGTCCACGAAAATGACATCATCTGGAATTTGCCATTTCGCAATTTTGCCTTCATAAAAGGCAAGCAATTCAGATTTTTCCAATTTATGTTCGGCCCGAGTGACGACGATAACCACAGGCCGCTCATCCCATTTGGGGTGATTTACTCCGATGCACGCGGCCATCATCACGCAGGGATGGGCCATCGCTATGTTTTCAATTTCAATCGAGCTAATCCACTCACCTCCAGATTTGATGACGTCTTTTGAACGATCCGTAATTTGGACGAACCCGTCAGGGTCAATGGTTGCGACGTCCCCGGTCGGAAACCAACCGTCCACCAGGGGTGATGGCCCATCGTTTTTATAGTAATTTTCGATGACCCAGGGACCTTTGACGTGTAGATCGCCAAAAGTTACACCGTCATGAGGCAGCAACTCACCAGATTCAGAGACTATTTTTAATTCAACACCAAAAATGGCTCGACCTTGTTTGAGACGAAGTTTTAGCTGCTCTTCTTTAGAGAGTTTGAGATGCTTGTTTTTCAAAGTGGACAATGTGCCCAGGGGACTCATCTCAGTCATCCCCCAAGCGTGAAGAACCTCAACCCCGTAATCATCTCTGAATGAATTTATCATTGCGGGAGGACAAGCTGAGCCACCTATAACTGTTCTTTGCAAGGATGAGAATTTAAGACCTAGCGGGCGCATGTAATTGAGAAGCATTTGCCAGACCGTGGGGACTCCTGCTGCAAAGGTCACACCCTCTTGCTCAATCAACTCATAGACAGATTTGCCGTCAAGCGAAGGACCCGGAAATACTATTTTTGCACCACTGATTGCACATCCATAGGGCAAACCCCATGCGTTCACATGGAACATGGGCACCACTGGTAAAACGCTATCTCTGGCTGATACGCACATGACATCAGGCAAAGCAATGGCATAAGCATGCAAAATACTCGAGCGGTGACTATAAAGAGCGGCTTTAGGATTTCCAGTTGTCCCACTTGTGTAGCACATACTTGAGGCGGTATTTTCATCAAAAGTAGGCCAAACATAATCACTGATGTTGTGTGGCTTAATCCAACCCTCATAGCTCACTGTAATTGGCAAATCTGAATCACTTGGCAGCGAGGATTCATCGCAAAGAGCAACCCAGTGTTTAACACTTGGGCAGCGACTGTGAATGATTTTTATGATGGGTAAAAATGTGGTGTCAAAGCACAAAACCGTGTCTTGAGCGTGATTGATGATCCAAACAATCTGATCAGGGTGAAGTCTTGGGTTGAGCGTGTGCAAAACTCTTTCGCTGCCGCTTACGCCGTAATACAACTCAAGATGCCTATATCCATTCCAAGCAAGCGTTGCCACACGATCGCCTGCAGAGATGGACCAAGAATCGAGCGCTTTTGCTACTTTTTTGGACCGATTTGCGACTTCCAACCAATTACTTCTGTGGACGTCGCCTTCGACTCTTTTGGATACAATTTCAGAGTCACCGTGATGGTTTGCGACAAACTCGATTAAGGAAGAAATCAGCAAATGACTGTTTTGCATTAAACCCAGCATACTTGTCCTTAATATTTATTCATGAACGTTCAGTACCGATTGTGATTTCAGAAATCACAATTTACCCTACTAGACAGTATTGTGCCTAAAAAATAGCCCAAATACCTCATAGATTCCCCTAAATGATTCATGTT
>DAIUEA010000396.1:0-1953 GCA_036845365.1 Limnohabitans sp.
ACCTAACGCACCGTCACTTACTAAACTGCACGGGCAGAAAGGTATGGGGGTGTTCGGGGACGGTGAAATGGATGAGCCAGAGAGCATGAGTGCACTTACTTTGGCATCTAGAGAGAGACTTGATAATCTGATTTGGGTTGTGAACTGTAATCTACAAAGACTAGATGGACCCGTAAGAGGAAACGGAAGAATCATCGATGAGCTTGAGCAACTCTTTGTTGGCGCTGGGTGGAAAGTAATTAAACTGATTTGGGGAAGTGACTGGGACGGACTTTTTGCTAGAGATGTAAATGCAGCCCTTATACGCGCCTTCTCGCAAACAGTTGATGGGCAGATGCAAACTTTTGCGGCTAAAGATGGTCGCTTTAATAGAGATCATTTCTTTGGTCAAAATCCCGAGCTTGCTCAATTGGCTCAGGGCATGACGGATGAGCAAATTGATAGGCTTAAAAGAGGTGGGCACGATTTAGTGAAGATTTACGCCGCCTACGCACAGGCTGCAAAACACAAAGGTCAACCCGTTGTCATTTTGGCTCATACCAAAAAAGGATACGGGATGGGTGCTGCTGGTCAAGGAAAGATGACCACCCATAGCCAGAAAAAACTCGATGAAAGCGCTCTTATAGAGTTTAGGAATCGTTTTAATTTGCCGATGACCGACGAGCAGGTTACAGGTCTCGAGTTCTACAGGCCTTTAGAGAATTCCCCAGAAATTCAGTATCTTCACTCCAAGAGGTCATCTCTGGGTGGTTACATCCCGAAACGACAATCACAGGCGCCCAAAATAAACATACCCGAGTTAACCGCCTACGCCGGATTTGCTCTAGAAGCGCAGGGCAAGGAGATGTCAACCACGATGGCATTCGTCAGGCTATTGGGAGCCTTATTGAAAACTTCTGAGCTTGGACCTCGCATTGTCCCGATCGTTGCCGATGAGGCTAGAACTTTTGGAATGGCCAATTTATTCAAGCAAGTTGGGATCTACTCAAGCGTAGGGCAAAAATATGAGCCCGAGGATATTGGTTCTGTGCTGAGCTACAAAGAGGCACTGGATGGTCAAATTCTAGAAGAAGGAATCAGTGAGGCCGGCGCAATCGCGAGTTGGACAGCTGCAGCTACAAGCTACAGTGTTCACGGCCTTCCGATGCTACCCTTCTACATTTATTATTCTATGTTTGGCTTCCAAAGGGTGGGCGATGCGATTTGGGCTGCAGCCGACCAACGATCTAGAGGATTCCTATTGGGAGCAACCTCGGGTCGAACTACGCTTGGAGGTGAGGGTTTACAACACCAAGACGGCTCAAGCCATTTAATTGCTGCAACCATCCCAAACTGCAAAGCCTACGACCCCGCTTACGCCTATGAGATGAGTGTGATTATCAATAAGGGCATGAAAGAAATGCTTGAGGAGCAAATAGACGTCTTTTATTACGTGACCTTGATGAATGAAAATTACGCTCAGCCCAGTATGGGCAGTGTTGACCCCAACGAGATCCTGAAGGGGTGTTACTTATTGAGCAAAGCCAACTCTAAAGCCAAAAAATCAACACGAGTTACTTTAATGGGCTCAGGGGCCATATTGACTGAGGTCGTGAAGGCTCAGAAAATTTTGAAAGATCAAGGAATTGAGTCGGATATTTTCAGTGTAACCAGTTGGAGCGAGTTAGCCAGAGACGGGCTAGAAATAGAGAAAGAGGCATTTGCAGGTGCGGGCAATCAGCGAGTTCCGTTCCTACAAACCCAACTGGAGAAAAGCTGCGGCCCAATCGTTGCTGCGAGCGACTATGTGAGGACCGTCCCTGAAAGCGTTAGAGCCTACATACCTGAGGGCAGAAAATTTATGACTCTTGGTACAGATGGGTTCGGAAGAAGCGACACCCGAGCAGCGTTGAGGGAGTTCTTCCAAGTCGATGCGTCTCACATAGCAAAGGCTGCGCTGCGTTTGCTTAAAAA
>DAIUEA010000397.1:0-1904 GCA_036845365.1 Limnohabitans sp.
CAACAGGACAACGCGAAATACCCTCCTCACGATTGGGGGAGTTGGTGATGAGAGAGTTGAAGAAATTAGATAAAGTCGCCTATATACGGTTCGCCAGTGTTTACAGAAGTTTTGAAGACATTGATGAATTCAGATCCCTTGTAGAAGAGGTTCAAAGGTAATAGATCCCCTCCCCCGAAAAAACCCTTCTCAAACCCTTCTCAAAGGGTATCCTTCACAAAAGGGACACTTTAATTAATCCAATGCCCCCAAGCGCTCAAGATCTCCAGTACATGCAACAAGCTCTTGACCAAGCTTTAAAGGCCCTGTACATCACCTCCCCCAACCCTCGGGTTGGGTGTGTGATCGTGAGCCCGAGCGGGATGATCATTGGCGAGGGGCATACGCAAATCGCGGGAGGACCCCACGCAGAGATCGTTGCCCTTGAAAATACGCGCAAAAGAGGATTTGATACCAAGGGCTCCACGGTGTATGTGACCCTGGAGCCTTGTTCGCACACGGGACGAACCCCCCCTTGCACAAACGCGCTCATTGCGGCGGGCGTAAAAAGAGTGGTTGCAAGTTTGGAGGACCCAAACCCTTTAGTTTGCGGCAAAGGGTTTGCTGCACTGAGGGATGCAGATATTGAAGTAGAGGTGGGTTTGCTTAGTGATGAGGCAATACAAATTAACGCGGGTTTTATTAAACGCATGACTGAGTCGAGGCCTTTTGTGCGCCTTAAAGTTGCATGCAGTGTGGACGGGGCTACCGCGCTTTTAAACGGCAAAAGTCAATGGATCACGGGAGATTTAGCCCGAGCTGATGGACACGCCTGGCGTGCAAGGTCATGTGCCGTGCTCACAGGCATTGGAACTTTGCTCAGTGACAATCCGACTCTGAATGTGAGGGGCATAGGGACACCGCGACAACCCAAAGCGGTTGTGATTGACGCAAAGCTTGATACCCCCCTGGGTGCAGCGATCTTTAGTGAGCCTTCGCGGGAGGTACTTATCTACTGCGCCCAGGCTCAAAGAGAGAAAAAAGAAGCGCTCACTCAAAGGGGAGCCACCGTCATTGAGATACCTAGCTCAGCTCAGCGCGAACGCGTTGATTTAAAAGAAATGCTCAAAGATCTGGCTCAGCGCCAAATCAACGAGCTTCACATTGAAGCAGGCGCAGGGCTTAACGCAAGCTTTATCAAGGGGGGGTTGGTGGATGAGTACATCATCTACCAAGCACCCATTGTGGTTGGCCCCTCAAAGGGATGGGCCCAGCTCTCAGCCCTTGAAAATTTAGAGGACTGCTCGCATCTGCGCTTCATAGAGACCAAATTTATAGGTGAGGATTTATTTATTCGAGCTCGCCCCGTGCAGTCCGGTAGCCCTTGAAGTTGAAATTTATCAGGTAGCAGGTGGTAGGCAAGACAAAATAGGATATTTACTGCAGAGAATTCAAGGAAATTTGGATTACAAGCTAAACGTTTTATTGACTTACTTATCCGACAAATTTGCTACAAGATTGAAGAATTTTTTTAACCTAGAACCGGAAAAAAACCATGTTCACTGGAATCATTACCGCAGTGTCCCAAATCATCCGCATTGAGGATTTAGCTCCCCCAAGCAAAGCACAATTCGAGGCGGCGCACTTGCACGGCAAGCGCCTCACTATAGAGACGCCTGATGGATATTTAGAGGATGTTCAATTGGGAGACTCGATTGCTCTTAACGGAGCTTGCATGACCGTTGTGTTCCTACAGGGCCGAGTCTTTGGTGTTGATATCTCCAAAGAATCTCTTACAAAAACTGCTGGGCTAGATCAGACGGGGCCCGTCAACACCGAAAAAGCGCTCCGAGCAAGCGACCGTTTAGGCGGGCACATTGTCTCCGGCCACGTGGATGATGTTGCCGATGTGATTAGTTTTACAC
>DAIUEA010000398.1:0-1893 GCA_036845365.1 Limnohabitans sp.
AAAGAGCCTTCGGATGATTTTTTCTCAGCAGTCTCGTTTAGCTTAGAGCGATCGGCGGGGCTTGAATCTGCTGGTTGCGTTGGCTCGAGAGTTTGAGTGGATAGGGGTGGGGCTATAGCAGGAGCAGAGTTCGGAGCGGGATCAAGGTTCTCAGGAGGCTTGGATGACGCTTGGCTGAAAAGACGCCCAAAAAATGTAGATTTGGATTCAGGAGTGTTGGTTGCGGATATGTCGTCAGTGGAAGTGACTTTATCGGAATTAACCGCTTGGGCTGGAGGTGGTGGAGTGGGAGCACTAGGAGAGGTCTGCTCAGTGCTTGAATCCGCTCCTTTATTTTTATGTACAGAGGCTTTTTTAGGGGGCGACTTTTTCTTAGGTGGCTTGCTTTTGCTTGACTGGGCCTTATCAACTTCTTGCCCGCCAAAAATTTTGTTCCATAGAGTGGGGTTTGAGCCATTGTTATTGCTAGCGTCTGCAGCATAAGAGGAATGGCTTAGTGCAAGCATCAGCAAGCACAAGCACAAAAAGACTGGCAAACGAAGATATGGCAACAGCTTGCCAGACGAATTCATTCTAAAGATTGTAATTTAAAATGAAAAAAATGATACTTCTCTGATGAAGCATAAAACAGGGCCTTGAGAAGCTTATATGGCCAGGGAGAGTATTTTTGCCTCTATTAGCTCTAGGGAGTAGGGTTTTTGCAGAACATCAATCGACTCTGGGAGGCCACCCCTGGCTTCGATATCAGCTGGGCTAAGGGCGGTGCTCACCATGATCTTTTGCGGGGCAAATTCGGTACCTAGCAGGGCTTGAATCATTCTAAAACCATCCATGCCGGGCATGTTCAAGTCGGCGATGACAACATGGGGTCTAAATTGACCAATCAAAACCAAACCCTCAAATCCGTTTTTAGCACTACGCACATCGATAGGACGCTCCAAATCGCCCAAAAACAAGGTCATTAAACGACAGAGATCTTGATCATCCTCAACTATCACCAGCTTCAAGTTCTGTGAGAGGACAGGCGCTTCGGAATTGGCGTTGCTGATTTTGGAGCGCTCAGCCAATAAGGCGTCAATTGAGCGGCGCAGAATGCGACGATGCCCTCCAGAGGTTTTCCAGGCTAATAAGACACCACTTTCCACCCAGAGTTGAGCAGTACGTAGCGAAATGCCCAGAATTTCTGCGGCCTCACGGGTTGAAACATATGCGTCTTCTGATGTCATCGTGCAACGATAGCAAAATTCAAGTGGTAGGGTATAAAGTGCATGTTGAAACCTTAAAAGCAGTCATTCTCTCAACAACACATCACTATAAGCCATGATACAAAAATTGCAGGGGTGGTATCGAGCATCTTTGCGTCACCAAATTCTGATTTGGCTATTGGCAACCAATTTACTGTTGCTGCTGCTCATGTTCGGAGGCTCGTTTGAGGTCTCTCGAAGTGCTGTTGAAAAAAATATTTCAGATCAGCTGGAGCGAGAGCATCTGATTGAGTCTGAGATATTTGAGTCTTATCTCAATCATCTGGTAAATGAGGTGAAGGCATTAAGTCTCACACCATCTCTGATAAATGCTTTGAATTCATCAGTGCAAGCTAATGCTACTTTCGAAGCGGTTTTGGGTCGTAACCCACTTATGCAAGACGACCATGCTTCCATCACATTACTGGATGACACACTCAACCCTGTATACAGTGCAAATCAAACTGTTTCACCGTCAAAAGAGTTAGCGCAAAAAGTACTACGAAAAAGCCAAAGTGTTGCAGAGTTAACTCGCTGGAATGGTGATTACTTTATTCAGGTCGCGCAACCCATTGGGTCTCGTGGGGTTTTGATCATCGGCCTTTCGGTTGATCAAATGATGGATCGTTTTTTTCAGGGCCGCAAAGAC
>DAIUEA010000399.1:0-1887 GCA_036845365.1 Limnohabitans sp.
GTCCGCAATCAAGCCCTCAGTTGGATAACCTTCGTGCTTGCTTAAAAAAAGTAAATGCAACTGCACATGGGGCCACTTGTTCTTAATTGCTCGCCACGCAGCGCTTGATCTTAGCAAATCTCCAACACCCAAACTGTGTGCCTTGATCATTAAGATAGACCTGGGCGGCTCATCGGGTGCGTGTGCGCTGGGTGTAGGTTCTAAATTCATTCGAACAAAAGCGGTATGAGTTTACAGCGCAGCTGAGGCTTGTTTGCCCAAGTGATAGGCTATGTGGGTATAGACGGTATTTTGTAACTCGGCCATTTTTTTCCAGTCTTGTGTGGTGGCCCAAGCCTGACCCTGAGTGGATAGGCTCTCCTTCATGTGACCTTGAAGAGCCAAAACCACCTTTCCCGCCAGCTCTTCTGGGTCCTCAGGAGAGGACAAAATAAGAGCCGTTTTTGCGTCCTTGAGCTCTGAGCTTATGCCGCAGTACTGGGCACCCGATACGATCACTGGCAAAGCGTTGGCCATTGCCTCTAAGACCACCATGCCAAATGTATCCTCACGCGTGGGGTGAATCAGAAGATCACAAGCGGCGTAAAGATCTTGCATTTCTGCCTCATTCAAAACACCCTTCTCAATGATACGGTTTTGGGTTCCAGGGGCTACAAATTTAGACCAAAACTCCCTGGGTTTGGCTGAGCCTGCGATGACCAACACACAATCGCCTGGCAAAAGAGAAAGCGCTTTAACGGCCGTATCGAGTCCCTTTTTTTGTGCATCATGTCCTACCCATAACACACATGAGCCAGACTCTGGCAAACCAAGGCGCGCCCGGGCGTGCATGCGCTTGACCGCTCGCTCACCTTGGTTAAGAACATCTCCCACATAAACCCCTGGGGCAATGGTGATGAGCGCCGCAGGATCGCATCCCGTGGAGTACTCAAGGAGTCTGTTGAGATTGGCGGAGACAGCGACAAACCACCTGCCTGGTTTGTTCTTAAAGCGTGCTCTCTCTAAAAGTACGTACGTCAAAAGCCTTGGACTAAGAAGCACCTTGAGCCATTGAACCATCTTTTGGGCAACCGATTTGCCAGCAAATAGATTGTGTGTCATGGGTATCACGTGAACTGTTTGAACGTCGGCACGCCACGTATTTTCATGCGAATGGACCATATCAAATCCCGAGCGCGTTGCCCAAGCGCAGTAAAGCGCATAAAACAGCTGATTCAGCCACCGAGGACGAGTAAAAAACTGAGGAACCCGGTGGTAATTCACAAAAGGCCAATCGTGATTGCGTTTTTGGGAGAACACGTGAAACTCGTGCTGATTGGCCAGGCACTCTACTAATGCGACAGCGTAGTGCTCTGCGCCCCCTGCAGTAGGATCAAAGTTTCTATGCAGTACAGCAATTTTTAGGCGTCTTTTAAAAGGACTTTTAAAGTCAGCCTTGGGGGGCGCTTTAAAGGAGGAGTTAAGCTCTTTTTCATAATCAAATTCAGCGAGTAAGTCTGAGGGCTTTGAGGCCTCACCCAACTGTTGCCCCCTTAGGGAGCCAGTTGGTGTTTTGTGAATTCGCTTAGACCTGAGTAAAAGCTCATCTGCACTAAGGGGCGTGCCTTCATCTCTTTTTGGAAGGGTCCTTTTTGAGGACTTACCCAACATCTCACTAATTGCTTTTACAAATGAAGGATTCAAAACATGTAGACCTTAAAGTTATGCGGTGTCCTAACAGAGAGTCAGGGGTGTCGGTCCTCGTAGGAGGTTGCAATTTTCAACAAAAACTGTGGCCAACTGGTGGAACGCACCACGGGCACACGGGGCAACTCATAGATCAATGCACTGGCCAATTCAAGGGACAATTCAAGGGGCATCCCAAGTTCTGGATGTGATGCCTCACTG
>DAIUEA010000400.1:0-1885 GCA_036845365.1 Limnohabitans sp.
GCATTAGAGGGACCAGAGCCCGAGTTATGGGCCGGCCCGCTTGGTTTCTTTTTGTCCCTAATTCGCTCCAACATCTCTTGCCTGGCCGCTCTTGCCGCTTTGGCCATCACGTCTCTGCTAGGCGGTCTTCCTACGCCGCCCCATAGCGTTTGACGACCCATTGCAATGGGCTCGGCTCTCTCGCTTGGATCGGGCGCAAAGTCCTCGACCGTTTCAACTGGAATAGATTGATTTGTAAATTTTTCGATTTCTTGCATAAATCCCTGCTCATCTAAAGAAACGAGACTAATAGCCTCTCCGCTGGCACCGGCTCGCCCAGTACGCCCAATCCTGTGGACGTAGTCCTCACTGACGTTGGGTATCTCAAAATTGACAACGTGAGGTAAATCGTCAATGTCGATTCCGCGAGCTGCGATGTCAGTGGCAACTAAAACGCGCAACTCCCCGCTTTTAAATCCCGCCAACGCCTGGGTTCTTGCAGATTGGCTTTTGTTGCCGTGCAAGGCCATAGCGGTGATTCCGGTCTTATTTAAAAATTCTGCAACATGATTTGCACCAAACTTGGTTCTTGTAAAGACAAGGACCTGGTTCCAATTGTTGGTCTGAATGATGTGGGCCAATAAAGCTTTCTTTTTATTGCGGCCAACAGGGTGTACCACTTGACGAATTCGTTGTACGGTTGTGTTGCTCGGTGTGACTTGGATGCTTTGAGGATTGGAGAGCAGTGAGTTGGCAAGCTCTTTAATCTCGGGGCTGAAGGTGGCTGAGAAGAGTAGGCTCTGCTTATTTTGAGGGATGAGTGAGAGGATTTTTTTGACATCATGAATAAACCCCATGTCTAACATGCGGTCAGCTTCATCGAGCACCAAAATTTGTACCGTGGACAAATCAAGATGTCCTTGTTGTTGCAAATCCAGCAACCTCCCAGGAGTCGCAACCAAAATATCGACTCCGCGACGAATTTTGTCAATTTGCGGGTTCATTCCCACTCCGCCAAAAATGACAGCCGAATTGAGTTGTAAATATTTTCCGTAATTTTGAACGGACTCTTCGATTTGAGCTGCCAACTCTCGAGTGGGCGTCAAAACAAGTGCTCGTGTACCAAACACTCCGAATTTGTTGGTTGAGCTCCTGCTCATAGTGAGTTTGTGCAAAAGGGGGAGCGTAAACGCTGCCGTTTTGCCCGTCCCAGTCTGAGCGCCCGCCAAAAGATCGTGACCTTGAAGAATAATGGGAATGGATTTTTCTTGTACAGGTGTAGGATTTTCGTAGCCTTGCTCGCGCACAGCCTTTAATATGGCGGGAGCCAAATTTAATTCTTCAAATTTCATGAAATAAGCGCAATATTAAGCGCGTGTAGCAGTCTTACTCGTTACAAAGATTAAGTAACATCCAGTCAAAGACCGACAGGAAACACAATTGGAGCCAAGGTAGTGCAAAAATTAAAGAGGTATTTTCTGCTTGGATCCCAGCAAGTTCGCTGGCGTTGAGGCAACTGGTGGCGTCAACAGGTCTTATTCTCTCACGAAAAGTCAGTTTTGACTAAAAATACTTTAAAAACGTCCATTTTGCGCAACTGCATTGGCACAATTGATTCACGCGAAACTAACGCGATAATCAATGCTTATAGATGTTTAGGCAATTTGCCGTTCACTTTTAGAAAGAGAAAAGCTTCATGGCTCAATATGTATTTACGATGAATAGGGTGGGGAAAATAGTCCCCCCTAAGCGCCATATTTTGAAAGATATCTCACTTAGTTTTTTCCCTGGCGCAAAAATTGGTGTTCTTGGCTTGAATGGCTCAGGTAAATCCACTCTTTTGAAAATCATGGCTGGTTTGGACACAGAGATTGAGGGGGAGGCTATGCCGATGGCAGACCTTAAG
>DAIUEA010000401.1:0-1883 GCA_036845365.1 Limnohabitans sp.
GAATCAACTCCCTTGCGCTTTTTACGATATCAAGCGTGGACGCCGAACCGCTTTTTAAAATCGTCATCAAAACCGCCTTACCCCCGTCGACGCGAACGACATTGGTTTGAGGGGGGCTGCCGTCTCTCACACTTGCTACATCACGTATCAAAATAACGGTGTTACCAATCACTTTAATGGGTATGTTGTTCAGCTCCTCAATCGCATTGGGAGAATTGTTCAGTCTTAAGCTGTACTCAAAGTTACCAATTTTTTGTGTTCCAACAGGAATGATTTGAGTTTGCTCGTTCAAAGCGTTTTGAACGTCTTGTGCTGATAAATGTTTTGACAGGAGCGCTTGAGGGTTCAAGTCGATTTGAATCTGACGGACTTTGCCTCCGTAAGGCGAGGGAATGGAGGAGCCAGCCACGGTTGCAAGTTGTGGTCTGATGAAATTTTGCCCATAGTCAAATAATCTTTGCTCCGGCACAGTCGCGCTAGACAGAGCAATTTGTAGGATGGGCACAGTTGAGGCGTTGTAATTAAGGACTAGCGGGGGAGTAATGCCTGGGGGCATTTGCTTTAAAACAGTTTGAGAAATGGAGGTGACCTGCGCGGTAGCTGTTCGGATGTCAACGTTGGGTTGGAAAAATATCTTCACAATTCCGTAGCCCGGCAAAGACGTGGACTCAATATGCTCAATATCGTTAACCGTTGAGCTGAGTTGGCGCTCGTAGTAGTAAACCACCCGCCCTGACATATCCTCTGGTGAGAGTCCGTTGTAAGTCCAGACCGCACTGATGACGGGGATTTTGATGTCAGGAAAGATATCAGTTGGAGCCCGAAGCGCAGCGAGGGGTCCAAAAATCATAATCATCAGTGCAAGCACAACGAATGTGTAGGGCCGTTTGAGGGCAATTCGAACCAGCCAAATCATGGAAATCTCCGTTAAAAAGACTTTGGAAGTTTTCAGAACCCTCCAAATCTTCTCTAATATCCTAAAAACATCGGGTCTTGCAGCCTTCGAGGGACCGCCCAGTAGTACTAAAAATTGAAACTGGTCCGATTTTAAGAACTCAAGATAGGCAGAAAATTAATTAAATTTCATATTGGCACGCCAAATATAGTGTTTTTCTGCAAGTTGAGGGGCAAACCATACACTTTAGTTCCCAAAGCAGACTGTATACTTGAATCGGTACAAGGTACTTGTGATACTGGCAAGTGCATGCAGACGGGGTTTCGATACATGCGAATTCGCTGAACTGGGTGATTTACTGTCTGGTCTTTTGTAGTGCTTTTTCTAGCGACCTTAAATGTCCTGATGCTTGTTTTGGTAGTTGATTTATTTAGGAAAAAATGATGAAAAAACAAATCTTTAATGTGTGCTTCCTAGCACTGGGGTTGCTTGGCGCGCAGTTTACGTTAGCTGATAGCGCAGATACCCTAGAAAAAGCGAAAGCCAGTGGCTCAGTCACCATGGGCGTCAGAGACTCCTCAGGAGCGCTCTCTTATACCCTGGGAGACGGCAAATATGCAGGCTTTCATTTTGAGATTTGCCAACGAATTATCGCTAATCTAGAAAAAGCGATAGACAAAAAGCTTGAGACTAAGTACTTACCCGTGACCTCGCAAAACCGAATCCCACTGGTTCAAAACGGAACTGTGGACATCGAGTGCGGATCGACTACGAATAACTTAACGCGTCAAAAGGATGTCTCCTTTGTGCTCACGACCTATGTGGAGGAGGTCCGTATGGCCGTGAAAGCCAATTCAGGTATCACGTCTATTGATCAACTCAACAACCGCAATGTGGTGACTACAACGGGCACCACCTCGGTTCAACACCTACGCAAACATGAGAAAGCCGCGGGTGTGGATTTCAAAGAAATTTATGCCAAAGACCA
>DAIUEA010000402.1:0-1878 GCA_036845365.1 Limnohabitans sp.
CTTAGCGCAACAGATTTCAAAACCATGAGTGACAATGATCTATCAAGTTACGATCTTGTTATAACTAGTTTTGGTACATTGCTGCGCCAAGACAGGTTGCTCGGTGTGAGTTGGCGCGTGGCAATTGTTGATGAGGCACAGGCTCTTAAAAATTCAGTGGCCAAGCAGACTAAGCGAGTTAAAAAACTTAAGGCACGAACACGAATCGCTTTGAGCGGTACCCCGGTTGAAAATCGACTAGAAGATTTATGGTCGTTATTTGACTTTACAAGTCCTGGACTACTCGGAACGGAGAAGGAGTTTGCAAATTTTTGTAAAAAGCTCCAGACAACAGAGCATTTTGCACCGATTCGAAATCTGGTTCGCCCCTACATTTTGCGCCGTCACAAAACCGATAAAACCGTAATTAACGACTTACCCGACAAACTTGAGATGAAGGTTTGGTGTCATTTGTCTGCAGCGCAGTCCCTGCTGTACAAGCAGTCAGTGAATGAACTGGCTGAGGGTTTACAGGTTTCGGACGGTATCAGAAGGCGTGGCCTCGTTTTATCTTATCTGATGCGCTTCAAACAAATCTGCAACCATCCCTCGCAGTGGCTTACTGATGGGCAGTGGAGAGCGGGCGACAGCGGCAAGTTTGCCAGGCTGGGCGAGTTGGCTGAGGTGATTGCAGCTAAACAAGAGAAGGTCCTTGTCTTTACCCAGTTTCGAGAAACAACAGAGCCTTTGGCAGCCTTCTTGGGATCTGTCTTTGGTCGATCAGGTTTGGTTCTCCACGGCGGGACGTCCGTTGGTCAAAGAAAAGAGATAGTAAAGCGCTTTCAAGAGGATGAATTGGTCCCCTTTCTTGTACTCTCTCTCAAGGCAGGCGGATCGGGCTTGAATTTAACTGCCGCATCACATGTCATACATTTTGATCGGTGGTGGAACCCTTCGGTTGAGAATCAGGCTACGGATAGAGCCTTTAGAATTGGACAAGTTAAAAATGTAATCGTTCATAAATTTGTGTGTCGTGGCACTGTTGAGGAGCGGATCGATCAATTAATTGAGTCAAAGCAAAAACTGGTTACTGATGTTTTGGAGGGAGGGGTGGAAATTAAACTTACCGAGATGAGTGATCAAGAACTCCTCAGTTTAGTCAAACTCGACATTCACAGCGCCCAAGAAAATTAAAATCTAAAGCTGCAAACAAAAATTTAAAAAATGAATTTTTACGGCCGTAAACCATATGTAAGCGTTGCAAAGCGGCGTGAGCAAGCACAAAAATTAGTTAAAAAATCCCTTAACGCTGGCAAATCATTGGACGGCGTGCCAGCGTTTAAAGGGGCAATAGCCAAGAGCTTTTGGGGCAAGGGTTGGTGCACCAATTTAGAGAGCTTTAGTGACTATTCGAACCGATTACCGAGAGGTCGATCTTATGTGCGCAACGGCGCCGTAATTGATTTAATAGTCAAGCAAGGAAGCGCTAATGCCTCCGTTATGGGCTCGTCCCTTTACAAGGTAGAAATTAAAGTAGCTACGATTAATGAAAAAAAATGGAAAGCCTTATGCAACAGTTGTGTAGGGTCAATTGATTCATTGATCGAGATCTTGAACGGCAAACTCTCCTCCTCCGTGATGACCCACCTCTGTCAGCCCCGACTGGGCCTGTTTCCACAGCCCAATGAGATCAAGTTTTCATGCTCTTGTCCAGACTGGGCCTCTATGTGCAAACATGTGGCCGCTGCGCTTTACGCCGTTGGCGCACGGTTGGATTTGAATCCACAACTTCTGTTTGCGCTTAGAGATGTAAACCCAGAAGATTTACTCGCAAACGCAGGCGCCACCCTAACCCTCTCAGAGCCTGGCGAAACCCTCAGCGTGACTCTAGGTGATTCG
>DAIUEA010000403.1:0-1871 GCA_036845365.1 Limnohabitans sp.
TCCAGACTAGGGCGCTTTCACTTAATTTTTTGCATTAGTGTGTATAGGGAGTACAACTCGTCGGGATGACGCTTGGAAACCCTTTTACAAGGAATAATCATGGCAACCAAACCAGGACTCTACGCAAACATCCATGCTAAGCAAGAGCGCATTAAGGCCGGCTCAGGCGAAAAAATGCGCAAACCAGGCACCAAAGGTGCTCCAACAGCCAAAGCATTTAAACAATCAGCCAAGACTGCAAAGAAATAATGGCAACCAAAAAGAAATCTGTATCCCTATCTATCGGTCGTGGTGAGAAATTACCGGCATCTAAGGGCGCGGGTCTTACTGCCAAGGGTCGTGAAAAATATAACCGCGAAACTGGCTCCAATTTAAAAGCCCCTCAACCAGAGGGCGGCTCCCGTAAAAAATCATTCTGCGCTCGTATGTCGGGTGTGCCTGGCCCCATGAAGGACGAAAACGGCAAACCAACACGTAAGGCTGCAGCTTTAAAAAGATGGAAGTGCTAATGGCAACCAAAAAACCACCAGCAAATAAAAAAGAATTTACAAAAGAAATGGCCGACGCTATTCTAGAGCTTGGCAAGCAAGGTGCATCCCAAAAAGCCATGTTTGCGGCCATTAACATTAGCAAAAACACAGCGGCTCGCCTTAAAAAAGAAGATCCCACTTTTGCAGAGACCCTTGATTTAGCTACAGTTTATGCCCAAGCATACTGGGAAAACATGATGCTGGCTAATATCGAAAACAAAGCATTTAACTCTAGAGTTGCGGAAATTGCCCTACGTGGTCAATTTGCTGAGGACTATCGTGAAACCCGTGACACCAAAATTGATTTGAAGGCAGAAGTTAAGGTAGACTTTAACAAAGAGATACAAGATTTAATTGCCGCCCTAAAATCCTAGTTTTTTATTTTTTTTTAAATTTACCTAAAAAGGGGCTTGACGAGGCCCCTTTTTTGCATTAGTATGTATACATTGTAAAAAGGTAAAAAGGTAAAAATGACAGCACATGCCCTACTCTCTGCTTCGGGTTCAAAACGGTGGCTTTCTTGCACACCATCAGCCCGCTTAGAAGCAACCCTCCCAGACCCAAAAAGAAGTACCAAGGGAATAGATTTCTCTGCTGAAGGCACTTTAGCCCATTCGTTGGCAGAAATACGTTTAAGACAATACTTTAATCAAATAGGGCATGATGAATATGAAAGCGAATATGAAGAAATTAAAAACAACGAAATCTACAAAACGTACACATCCGATGAACGTGACGATTTCGAGACTAACGTTGATAACTATGTGCTCTACGTCCGTTCTCAAATTGGTGAAGGCGATACACCGCTCTTTGAACAGCGCGTGGATTTCAGTGACTGGGTTCCTGACGGTTTTGGTACTGCGGATGTCGTCGTACTTTCAAAGCATTCAATCCGAGTTATCGATCTCAAGTTCGGAAGAGGAGTTCCTGTCTCTGCGCAAGACAATACGCAACTTAGGCTCTATGCCCTCGGAGCGTACTCAAAGTTTAAGGAAGAGTTCCCAGAAATCAAAGAAGTTAGTTACACCATCCATCAGCCAAGACTCGGCTCTATTAGCAGCGATGGCACATCCATCGCCAAGCTCGTCGACTGGGCCAACTACTTCGTCAAACCAAAAGCCAAGAAAGCGTGGAGCGGCGCAGGCGAGTTCCTCCCCGGCGAATGGTGCCAGTTCTGCAAAGCCAAAGCGCAATGCCGTGCCCGCTCAGACTTCAACTCGGACCTCGCAAAGCTCGAGTTCCAAACCCCGGCCCTCCTCAGCGAAGAAGAGTTCAGCGAAGTCCTCATCAAAGCGCAAGACCTAAGAACTTGGGCTAATGATGTAGAAGAATACGCACTTA
>DAIUEA010000404.1:0-1856 GCA_036845365.1 Limnohabitans sp.
CCCTTTGCGTTTGCTGGACCTGAAAATACTTTAAAGTCCACATCGGTCATAACATCTGTGAGCTCGGTAAACTCCATCTTGACTCGTAAATCAGGCTTATCAGAGCCGTAAAGACGCATTCCATCCGCGTAAGTCATGACCGGGAACGGGCCCAAATCAACATCCAACGCCTTCTTAAACACAGACTCAATCATCCCTTGAAAGAGGTCTCGAATTTCTTCCTCCGTCATAAAGGAAGTTTCAATATCTATCTGGGTGAATTCGGGCTGCCTGTCCGCTCTCAGGTCCTCATCTCTAAAACACTTGGTTATTTGGTAGTAACGGTCAAACCCTGCCACCATCAAAAGTTGCTTAAAGAGCTGTGGGGACTGAGGAAGAGCAAAGAACTGACCATCGTGCACCCTGCTTGGAACCAAATAATCTCTTGCACCCTCGGGTGTACTCTTTGTGAGCATGGGAGTTTCAATATCGACGAACCCGTTGTTGTCTAAAAATTGCCGGATCTGCATAGCCACTTTGTAGCGCAGCATTAGATTTCTTTGCATGTAGGGTCTGCGCAAATCCAAGACCCGGTGAGTCAGGCGTGTCGTTTCTGACAAATTGTCATCATCCAACTGAAACGGAGGAGTTACTGAGGGGTTTAAAACATTTACCGCTTGAGCTAAAACCTCAATTTTCCCGCTCTTCATTTGCTCGTTCACGGTCCCCTCAGGCCTAGCTCGAACCCTACCAACTACTTGGATACAGAACTCGTTTCTTAAATCTTCAGCAACCGCAAAGGTTTGCGCTTGCTCGGGGTCACAAACTATTTGAACGTATCCCTCTCGGTCACGAAGATCCACAAAAATCACACCGCCATGGTCTCTGCGTCTATTTACCCAACCGCAAAGGGTTACCTCTTGACCAATGAATTGTTCGGTTACAAGTCCGCAGTAATGAGTTCGCATCGCCATGTAATGTTCTCTTTTCTTTAGCTAAATTATGTACTTAAAACTCAAGAGCCTCACCCTTTAAGGGAAGCGCTCACGTTGCCCACCGCCTCCACCTCCGGGGCTACAGCGCCCATAGAGATAATGTAGGTTAAAGCCTGATCCACGCCTATATCGAGCTCAATCACCTCAGATCTTGCCATCAATAGAAAAAATCCACTTGTCGGGTTCGGCGTTGTGGGCACATACACGCTCACAAATCCTTGACCTAACTTTGATTCAATCTCGCCCGAGGGCTCACCGGTTTGAAAGGCCAATGTCCAAACGCCTTGGCGCGGATACTGGACCAACAAGGTTTGCCTGAAAGCGTGTCCGTTGGTTGAGAAAAGCGTATCTGATACCCGTTTGACGCTTACATAAATAGTTTTGAAAATAGGTATTCTTGCAAACATCTTTCCCCATTGATTCAACCACCACTTACCAAACACATTAGAGGCAAATGCACCTGTCACCAGTAAAGTAAGGACCAGCGAGATGACTCCCAGTCCATGAATCTTACTGAGCTCAAACATGAACTCACTGGACTGCACTGGGTTGCTAGACATCTTGGACAGGCCACCCAAGACGCTGCCCAACATTGCATCCAACGAGCCTACCAGCCATGTCAATAGCCAAACCGTAATCGTCAAAGGCAACCAAACCAGTAAACCGGTCAATAAATATTTTTTAAATGACATTGGATTGCTCTGAAAAAGTTAAGGAGAAGGTGATCTTGGATACAACTGAAGAAAAAAATAAAAATTGTCTCTTAAAAGATTGCCTCAGTGGCATGCGCAACCAGGACTGCAACTGGCAGGAGATGAGCTCGGTGATGCTGAGCCTCCCCCCGAAGCTGATTGAGAGGCGCCCGTGCTTGAGGGTTTAGTT
>DAIUEA010000405.1:0-1839 GCA_036845365.1 Limnohabitans sp.
GTCCAGCAGAGTATTTTTCTTTGATGGTGCTGGGTCTGATTGGTGCGGTAGTGTTGGCTTCTGGGTCACTTTTAAAAGCGATCTCAATGATTGTCCTGGGTTTGCTCCTCGGGCTTGTCGGAACTGACGTGAACTCGGGTGTTGCCCGCTTTAGCTTTGATATTCCAGAGCTGACGGATGGCATAGGTTTTGTGGTGGTAGCGATGGGTGTGTTTGGATATGGTGAGATTATTAGCAACCTCTCTGTAGAACCGGAGAATAGGGAAGTTTTTACTGCAAAAGTGCAAGGACTTTTCCCAACCAAACAAGACTTTAAGTTGATGATGCCTGCGATCATGCGCGGAACCGCTCTTGGCTCTGTTCTTGGGGTGTTACCGGGCGGCGGCGCGTTGTTGGCTGCGTTTGCTGCCTACACGCTTGAGAAAAAAACCAAGCTTCGCCCCGGTGAAGTTCCCTTTGGACAAGGCAACATACGCGGAGTGGCTTCCCCAGAATCTGCAAATAATGCAGGCGCTCAAACTTCATTTATTCCACTGTTGACGCTTGGTATTCCGCCCAACGCCGTAATGGCCTTAATGGTGGGCGCGATGACGATTCACAATATCCAGCCTGGCCCACAAGTGATGACGAGCAATCCAGAACTTTTTTGGGGATTGATTGCGTCCATGTGGATTGGTAATTTGATGTTGGTGATTTTGAATTTACCGATGATTGGTATTTGGATTAAGTTATTGTCAGTCCCCTACCGGTACCTTTTCCCGGCTATTGTTTTGTTCTGTGCGATAGGTGTTTACTCAACCAACAACAATACTTTTGATGTGTGGATGGTTGCCTTGTTTGGTTTAATAGGATATTTATTTGTCAAGCTGGGCTGTGAACCTGCGCCTTTGTTGCTTGGATTTATTCTTGGCCCCATGATGGAGGAAAACCTAAGACGTGCACTTTTACTCTCCAGAGGAGATTGGTCCGTGTTAGTGACTCGCCCTTTATCAGGAGGTTTATTGGCTGCATCGCTTTTGCTCTTAGTGATTGTGTTGTTACCAGCTGTTAAATCTAAGAGGGAAGAGGCGTTCGTTGAGGACTGATAGCTCGTCCTCTTATTTTGAATAACTGCAAATAAAATTCAATGGCACCTTTATGGTGCCATTGCGCATTAAACGCTGTCTCAATTTTCTTTCACTGCGTGTTAGAGTCTTGGTTCAGCGATAACTAACGGCAATTAAAAAATGCCACAACTGACCTTTGGAATTTGACTGTGAACTTTAACTTTAACAATCCTTACCCCTCAACCCGGTTGCCGGTTTTTGCACGCAATGTGGTTTCTACATCACATCCACTTGCAGCTCAGGCTGGCCTGAAAATTCTGCAAGCCGGAGGCAATGCGGTGGATGCGGCCATTGCTGCAGCGGCGGTCATCACCGTCACTGAACCCGTGAGCAATGGTTTAGGCTCTGATGCTTTTTGCATATTGTGGGACGGCAAAAGCATGCACGGACTCAATGCCTCGGGTTGCGCACCTAAGGGGTGGACTCCTGAGTATTTCCATAAAAAATATGGAGTTTCTGAGAAAACACCACCTAAGCGAGGAATGGACTCGGTTACTGTCCCCGGAGCTGTGTCTAGTTGGATGGCTTTGTCAGAGAGATTTGGAAAGCTATCTTTTGAAGACTTATTGGCCCCTGCAATCGAGACTGCAGAGAGGGGGTACTTGTTGCCCGTAGTTGTTCAACAAAAGTGGGCCGCAGGTGCTGCTGAGCTTGGTTCATTACCTGGTTTTGCCCAGGCTTTTATGCCCAAAGGGCGCGCACCCAATGTAGGTGAACTTTTTCAGTTCAAGGC
>DAIUEA010000406.1:0-1159 GCA_036845365.1 Limnohabitans sp.
CTCTTTTTTATCTTCCTCTCGCTTTTATCACCCTCTTTTTCACCGCTCTTTTCTTTCCTCTTTGGCTTATCTTTGATTTTTTTGAGTTCAACCAATAAGTCTGATTGTTTTGCCCGTTGCATGACAGCTGCAGGCACTAGACCAATGGTTCCTGCTCCCATACAAAGTACCACGTCGTCTCCGAGTGCGTTTTCTAAAATGTGTTTGCTTAAATCGTCCACCGTTTTGGCAAAACTAACCTCTTGTTGGCCGCTTAAGCGAAGCGCCCGAGTCAGTGCCCGTCCGTCAGCGCCGGCGATTGGTTTTTCTCCTGCCGCGTAAACTTCGGTCATCCACACTGCATTGGCCGTTTTAAGGACTTGTACAAAGTCTTCAAAACAGTCCCGAGTTCTTGTGAAACGATGGGGCTGAAAGGCCACCACAATTCGTCTGCCTGGATAGGCCCCTTTGGCCGCTTTAATGGTGACGTCCACCTCAACTGGATGATGACCATAGTCTTCAATCAAGGTGTAAGCCCCACCCGTTGCGGCTTTTAATTCTCCGTGTCTTTGAAAGCGTCTGCCCACGCCTTTGAACTCGCAAAGCGCTTTCAAAAGGGCTTTATCAGAGATGTTGAGCTCAACAGCCACCGCGATCGCCGCAAGTGCGTTGAGTACGTTGTGCTCGCCGGCTAAATTAAGCTCCACTTTGAGCTCAGGCAGGGTCACCCCATTTGATCTAGACACCTTAAAGCTCATCTTTCCGTGTTCGGCCTTCACATCAAAGGCCCTGATCTGAGCGTCCTTTGAGAATCCGTAACTCGTAATGGGGCGAGAGACTTCGGACAAAATACTTCTAAGTGCCGGATCATCAACACACAAGATAGCAGCACCGTAAAAAGGCATGCGGTGCAAAAACTCCACAAACGCTGCCTTTAAACGGTTAAAGTCATGGCCATAGGTATCCATATGATCTTGGTCAATATTCGTGACCACGGACATGACTGGGGAGAGGTTCAGGAAAGAAGCGTCGGATTCATCCGCCTCAACCACGATGTACTCGCCTTGCCCTAATTTGGCGTTCACGCCGGCGCTGTTAAGTTTCCCCCCAATCACAAATGTCGGGTCTAAACCGGCTTGGGCCAGCACGCTGGCAACCAAACTTGTGGTGGTCGTTTTAC
>DAIUEA010000406.1:1169-1834 GCA_036845365.1 Limnohabitans sp.
TCGTTTTACCGTGCGTGCCTGCGATAGCGATTCCTTTTTTCAACCTCATCAACTCAGCCAACATGACTGCACGTGGAACCACGGGGATTAATTTTTTATGCGCTGCAACGACCTCTGGGTTGTCTTCCTTGACGGCGGTGGAGGTGACCACTGCGTCTGCGTCGATGATATTTTTAGCGCTGTGTCCAATAAAGGTGGTGATACCTAGTTGTCCCAACCTTTGTAGTACCGAACCCGAGGCCAAATCTGATCCGGAAACTGTGTAACCTAAATTGAACAGCACCTCAGCGATGCCGCTCATTCCAGCGCCTCCAATTCCCACGAAATGAATGTGTCTTATAGCTTGTTTCAAATCAAAACCTCCTCACAGGCACGTACCACTGCCTCAGTGGCTTGGATTTTTCTAATCAAATAAGCGGACTTAGCTTTTTCAAGAATCTCTTCTCTACTTAAATTTATAAGGAAATTACTAAGATTTTGAGCATCTAAATTCCTTTGTTGCATGAGCCACCCTCCCCCGCTATCCACCACAAACTTGGCATTCACGGTTTGGTGATCATCAACTGCGTGGGGAAACGGAATGTACAAAGCCGCTACGCCCAGGGCCGCAAGTTCACAAACCGTGCTTGCGCCGGCCCGACAAATGACAAGATCTGCATCCATGT
>DAIUEA010000407.1:0-1800 GCA_036845365.1 Limnohabitans sp.
ATTCATATCCTTGAGTGGGTTGTTGGGCCCTTTTCCACGGTCGGTGTTCTTCTAGCGAGAACCTCTTAGGTGGGGTGAAATCTTACGCCGCGGGGCCACATTTTCGCTGCGAAGCTTTCCATTATAACCCATTTCGAAAGACTGTTGCTTTTTCGCCAAAACTTAACGATCCAGCTTAAATCTCAATGATCCACTTGGTCTTATTTGCTCGCCTCTAAGGTGAAGCCAGCAAGAGCATCTTGCCCCATGAGTTCAACCATCTGGGGCAAACAGGCCTTAAGCTGTGGCTCCAGCGTATGCGGTGGGTTAATAATAAAAAGCCCTGAAGCGGTCAATCCAGGTCGTTTAGGCCCTTTGTTAGTTCCCAAGACCCCGAGCTGTGAGCCCATTTGTCCTGACTTCACCCTCAACGTCGTGTGCAGCCAGGGCTTGTGAACCTCTTGGGCCAAAGCCCTTAAACGTTTGGGTAAATCATGCGCCTCCGGTCTTGCAATAACTGGGTACCAGACCATATAAGTGCCAGTCACAAAGCGTCGCAGGCTGTCTTGAATGCAATTCACAACTCGAGCGTAATCGGACTTCATCTCGTAGCTAGGATCTATCAATACGAGCCCACGACGGGTTGGAGGGGGCAACAGTTTTTTCAAGCCCTCAAAACCGTCCTCTTTGTAGCAATTGATTTGCCGACCCGCTCTAAGTTGTTCGACGTGTTTTTCTAAAACACGACTGTCGGTTGGGTGAAGCTCAAATATCTTGAGCTTATCATGACGTCTCAAGTAGTCCTGAGCGATCATGGGAGAGCCAGGGTAGACCTTTAATGCTCCACTTGGGTTAAAGCGTTCCAACTCTTGAACATACTCACCAAGCAGTTCACCAAGCTCAACTTTTTTTTCACCAGCATTTTTAAGCAGTAACCTTAGTCCCTCGTCAGCCTCTTTGCTCAACTCGGCAGCGTCGCTGTCAAGACGGTAAATTCCAGCACCCGCGTGGGTATCCACGACCGTAATGCCCACCTCTTTTTGGATCATGTACTGAATAATTGCAATCAGCGCGGTATGCTTGAGCACGTCCGCGTGGTTTCCTGCATGATAAGCGTGTCTATAACTGAACATGCTCTGATGTTAACGCTTTATGAGCGAGAAATTAACAACTATGGACAATAGCAAATGATCTTTTAAAATCTTTTGCATAGATTCTCGCCTTTTAATTTTTTGTTTTTTGTTTTTATTTTTTGTCCTCATTTGCAAAGGAAGTAAATCACAATGGCTTTATACGACGACAACTCACTCTCAATTGGTAACACTCCGTTGGTTCGTTTGAACCGAGTAACGGCGGGCGCACATGCAACTGTTTTAGCAAAAATAGAGGGACGCAACCCAGCTTACTCGGTCAAGTGTCGTATCGGAGCGGCGATGATTCATGACGCGATCGACAAAGGCCTTCTCGGCGCAGGCAAAGAGTTGATAGAGCCCACCAGTGGAAATACTGGAATCGCTTTGGCCTTTGTTGCTGCCGCAAAAGGGATTCCAATAACGCTCACAATGCCAGAGACCATGAGTATGGAGCGACGCAAACTGCTAACAGCCCTTGGCGCAAAACTGGTTTTGACTGAGGGGGCCAAAGGGATGAATGGAGCTATTGCAAAAGCAACTGAGATCGCAGCGTCTGATTCAAAATATGTCTTGCTCCATCAATTTAAAAACCCTGCCAATCCAGCAATACATGAAAAAACAACGGGCCCCGAAATCTGGACAGATACCAAGGGGGGCATTGATGTGTTTGTCTCCGGGGTGGGAACTG
>DAIUEA010000408.1:0-1776 GCA_036845365.1 Limnohabitans sp.
TTGCACTGGTGGGGTCCTCTGGGTCGGGCAAAACTACCTTGGCCAGTTTATTACCCCGCATATTGGATGCCAACTCTGGAGACGTCTTATTGGACGGAGTGAACGTCAAAGAGTGGGATCTCACAAACTTAAGATCTCAGTTTGCAATGGTTAGTCAAAATGTGATTGTCTTAAATGACACCCTAGCAAAAAACGTCGCATTGGGTCAAGAGGTGAATAACCAAAGAGTTCGCGAATGTTTGATATCAGCTAACTTACAAGCTTACTACGAGTCATTGCCAGAGCAGGAAAACACCTTGGTAGGTCACAACGCTTCTCAATTATCTGGGGGTCAAAGACAACGTTTGGCGCTTGCGAGGGCTTTGTACAAAGACGCACCTATACTCATCTTAGATGAGGCCACATCTGCACTGGATAACGAGTCCGAGAGCTTGGTGCAACACGCATTGAGTAGGTTGCAAAAGGACAGAACCACGATAGTGATTGCCCATCGTCTGTCCACCATTGAGCATGCCCAAAGAATTTTAGTGATGGACCAAGGCCGAATCATAGAATCCGGTACACACAAAGAGCTGATCGAAAAATCCGGCGCCTATGCAGCTTTATTTAAATTGGGAACTTTCGGCGGCGATTTGAGCTCTAGTTGACAAACTAGTCTTCAAAGCGGAGTTCTTTTTTGGGCGACCAGTTGCTCAAAAGCTTTCAAAAACTCCCCCCTCGGCGGCTGAATGAGTCTGATACACCACTCAACCTCATGATAAGAGGAGTGCTCAGCGTAGGTAAACCATGCAAGTGTTGGGCACTTAAGTCCAACGGACATATGGTAAGGGCCTGAATCAGTGGATATAAAGACATCACAGGCAGCGATAACCCCGGTTAAGCCAGACAATGAGCAACGGCCCGCAAAATTCAGCATAGGCTTTTTGGTGGGCGGGTAAAGGGTTTCATACAACTTAACGAACTCTTCATTAACCTCTTGCTCATTCGGAGCGCCTGTCAGTACCCACTGGACTGAGAAATGTTGATTTACCAAATTAACGCAATCAGCCAAGTGCTTTAAGTTGGGGCGTTTATGGAGCGCGTCCAGCGTGCCGCAGCCAATATTTAGGCCGACCAAAAGAGTTTGACTGGGACGCTGTGTTTGGATGGAACCAGGATTTCGGTTCATCTCAAGGGGCGGCGAGTTTAAGGAGGGACTTGGGGTGTCTGAGTTGCCTGAGTTGCCTGAGTTGCCTGAGTTGCCTGAGTTGCCTGAGTTTCTTGAGGTGATTAAATCCATTGAGCTATGGTTTTCTAGACCCTTAAGTTGTTCTAACAGAAGGTTGCGGGTTTGCACGCCCTCAGTGGTTTCACTCAACTCGATGGGTATACCGTCTCGCTCAATCCCCCAACCACTAAGCACAACAAAATCTCGGTTCGTGTACTCAAGTGGTAGCTTTAGCCCCCTATATGTGGCAAATTTTTGAACACATGGAGCACTTTGGGTATAAAAAAGAGACCTGATCCATAATTGGGCAACTCCTAAAGACTTGGCGCCTGTGTTTTTACAGGCAACCCAAGTCAAGACACTTGTACGAGCACCATAGGGCTCAAAATCAATAATCCAATCTGCTTTAGCGTGCAAAGCAGCACCGCTAACTGCTCTTACGAGCTTTAGAAAAGGTACCTTGGGTCGCTTTGAGCTTGCTAGTCCAGGATGGCCTCTTTGGATTGTCAAAAATTGCACACTGCTTAGCAGTGGATGGTCCGCAATCAAGCCCTCCGTTGGATAACCTT
>DAIUEA010000409.1:0-1772 GCA_036845365.1 Limnohabitans sp.
ATGGCTTGCCATCCAGGGTTAACTAAAATTTTGCCCTCTGTTTTAAAGTGGTGAACGGCTCCTGCATGCTCTACTTTACTTATACGAGTGGTAATTAAAAACTCAGCAGGGGGGTAAAACACCCCAAGGAAGCGTCGAACTACAAGGTCATAAAGCTTTTGCTCTGCCTCAGACAATCCGCTTGGGGCCTCAACAGTTGGAATAATGGCAAAGTGATCGCTGACTTTTGCGTTATCAAATACTTTTTTAGTGGGTTTGATGTACTTTTTATCAATTGCAATTTTTGCAAATGGCGCAAGGTGCTTCATCCCGCTCTTGGCTATCATCTCAAAGGTCGCGTGTACAGTAGGAATGTAGTCTTCAGGTAAATGCCTTGAGTCTGTCCTGGGGTAAGTTAGGGCTTTGTGTCGTTCATAGAGGCTTTGTGCCAAAGCCAGTGTTGTTTTAGCTGAAAAACCAAATCGACTGTTAGCCTCCCTTTGTAAAGATGTGAGGTCAAAAAGCCCAGGACTGCCTTTGTTTGAAGGAGAGCTTTCCTCGGACACAGATGCCGTTTTGCCTTTCAGATGTTGTGCTATTTCCTGAGCAGATTGTTCGCTCCAAACACGATCCGCTTTTTTCTCAGAATCGTCTTCGTTTTTCTTGTGTGTGGGTTCAAACCACTTACCAGAGTAAATTCCCGCTTGTGCTTTAAAAGTGGCGTGTATTTCCCAGTAATCCCGGCTTACAAACTTTCTAATCAACTCCTCTCGCTCAACCACAACGCTCAGTGTGGGTGTTTGAACTCGACCAACTGTGGTTAATAAAAATCCACCATCCCTGGAGTTAAATGCAGTAAAAGCCCGTGTGCCGTTGATCCCAACAAGCCAATCCGCCTCGGAGCGGCAGCGAGCTGCATCTGCAAGGCCCTGCATTTGCTTATTGGTGCGAAGTTTCTCAAATCCATCACGAATAGCTTGAGGGGTCATACTTTGGAGCCAAAGACGCTTGACGGACTTTTCTAAAGGTTTTTTACCGCCCGCAAATTGCTCAATCAATCTAAAGATTAACTCTCCTTCTCGACCCGCGTCACATGCATTGATGAGATCCGATACGTCTTTTCTTTTTGCTAACTTAACCACAGCGTTCAAACGAGACTTGGTTTTCTCAACCGGCTTTAGCTCAAAGTAAGGCGGAATGACGGGTAAATTAGCGAAACTCCATTTGCCGCGTTTGACGTCAAACTCCTCAGGAGCTTGTATCTCAAGCAAATGACCTACAGCGCTTGTGACTAAAAACTGTTCATTTTCAAAGTGATCATCATGCTTCTCAAACTTACCCGTTAGAGGCGTTAAAGCTTTCACTATATCTTGGGCGACCGAGGGCTTCTCGGCAATTACCAAAGTCTTACTCATTAGTATGCGTTCCTCAAGTTGAAATTCTTATTTGGTATTTTTTTGGGTTTTCATACACACTCTTGATCCTACAATGGGACATTATTACTTTCAATTGTGAAAATTTGTGCAAGGCTTATCTTAACTACTTTTTAATGTCATGAAAAAAGAAGCTGATAAATTATCAGGTCGACGGATCCAAGTCAGACGCTCAGGCGTTCATGGCAAAGGCGTCTTCGCAGTCCAAGACATCCCTAAGGGGGAGGTACTGATTCAGTATCAGGGCGAGATTATTACCTGGAAATCCGCCCAGAAAAGACATCCGCATAATCCCAAGGAGCCTAATCATACTTTTTATTTTCATATCAACGACAGAGTTGTTATAGACGGGGGGGTGGG
>DAIUEA010000410.1:0-1771 GCA_036845365.1 Limnohabitans sp.
ATATCAAACATGGCACTGTCTGGAAAGCCCCCTGCAAAGCTGATGATGCCGGGTTTACCAAGGAGTTTGAAGAGCTCACGAATAGCGGAGGTTTCTACGTTGTCCAGTCTTTTTGAAAATTGCATGTCAAAATCACCAAAAATTCAAAATATATAAAGAGAAATGAAAAAAGAAAAAATTCAATTGTTTTTTGAAACGTTGCATTCAAGCAATCCACATCCAACCACAGAACTAGAGTATACGAGCGTGTTTGAACTTTTATGTGCAGTTCTTTTAAGCGCCCAAGCCACTGACGTGGGCGTGAATAAGGCAACTCGAGTACTTTTTAAAGTGGCCAACACTCCAAAAAAGATCTTACGCCTTGGTCTTGAGGGACTTGAAATGCACATTAAAACAATAGGACTTTACAAGAGTAAAGCCAAGCATTTAATGCAGACTTGTCAAATATTGGTGGACAACTACAACGGCGAAGTCCCTAGCATAAGAGAGGAGCTTGAGGGGCTGCCCGGAGTGGGGCGTAAGACTGCAAATGTGGTTTTAAATGTTGCGTTTGGGCAGCCAACGATGGCTGTAGATACGCACATTTTTAGAGTCAGCAACCGAACGGGTCTGGCCCCTGGCAAGACGCCCTTGGAGGTTGAGCACAAGCTTCTTAAACGGGTGCCAAAAGACTTTTTGTTAGACGCACACAACTGGTTAATCTTGCTGGGTCGCTATGTGTGCAAGGCTCGAACGCCTGAGTGCTACAAGTGCAGGGTCAGCGAGTGCTGCAGTTTTAAAAAGAAAACCAAATTGCCAAAGACCTGATCAAATTTAAATTAAGCTGATTTTATTAACAGCTTAATTTAAGTGTGCATCAAGTTTTTAGCTGAATCTAGCTCCTGATGGGTGTTAGAAAAAGACTAGTTTCAAGGTCCTCAAGTCGCGGTTGCGAAAAGGATTAATTTGTTTCTAGAATAGACAAACCTAATTGGATTTTACGGAGCATCAGAAATATGGCTTATCTTTTAGATCTTTCAGGCCGAGTGGCCTTCATCACCGGTGCCTCCAGTGGTCTGGGCAAACACTTTGCAAAGACTTTGTCCCAAGCGGGGGCCGCAGTGATATTGGCTGGGCGTCGGATGGAGCTTTTAAAGGACCTTAGGGCAGAAATTGAGGCCGGGGGCGGAGACGCCCATGTATGCTCCCTTGATGTGACGGATCTTGACAGCATAAAAGCAGCCATTGCACACGCTGAGACTGAGGTGGGTCCAATCGATATTTTAGTGAACAACTCTGGCGTCAGCTCCACCCAAAGAGTGCAAGACGTCACTGAAGAAAGCTATGACGCCATATTTGATACCAATGTGAGAGGTGCTTTCTTTGTGGCTCAAGAGGTCGGTAAAAGAATGCTGGCTAGGGCAAAAGGCCTTGCGCCTGAAGCTTTTACGGGTGGGCGTATCATCAACATCTCATCCTCTGCAGGGCTAAAGGTACTTCCTCAAATCAGTGTTTACTGCATGAGCAAAGCCGCTGTCATACAGATGACCAAAGCCATGGCAGTAGAGTGGGGCAAGTTTGGTATCAATGTGAACGCTATATGTCCAGGCTACATCGACACAGAGATTAACCATCACCACTGGGAGACAGAGCAGGGGATGAAACTCAAACAAATGCTACCCCGCAAAAGAATTGGTGAGCCCAAGGACTTAGACGCCGTGTTGGTCATGTTGTCAAGCGCAGAGGGCCGCTTCATAAACGGCGCCATTATTGCGGCTGACGATGGGTTCTC
>DAIUEA010000411.1:0-1769 GCA_036845365.1 Limnohabitans sp.
AAAAAGCACCGGCCAATTGACAGCACCAGGCAAGCGGTCCAAATTGTATTCACTGGGACTTCGGGCGTCTAGGATCTGTGAAAAATGAAATTCGCTCTCTTTCGGGGATTTAAGGTAATTGACGACCTGAAGGGCGCTGACGGTGTGGATGCTCAAAATTTAGTACTTCAGAAATAATTAAAGGATCTTACTCAGCTCTAGCCATATGTTGTTGAGTATTGTAGGGTGTGCCTCAGCAAGAGGGTGAAGTTGATCGGCCTGAAAAAGAGAGTTTGCATTTGGGACGTCAGCGACCCCCTTCAACATGAAAGGCACAAGGGGGATATGGTTTTTCTTTGAGACGCTTTTGTACATGGCAGCCAAGTCATCATTGAAGTGGCTCCCGTAGTTACTTGGGGCAAGATTTCCTACAAGTAAGACTTTGCATTTTTTTGCGATCGCGGCCTGAACCATCGCCTCCAAATTTGCCTTGGTGGACTCCGTGGGTAGACCTCTTAAAGAGTCGTTCGCACCTAGCTCAATAATTAAGACTTTAGGATGGAATTTAGCCAATAACAAGGCAAGTCTTGAGCGCCCCCCCGATGTCGTCTCCCCGCTGATACTGGCATTAACGATTGTGGACGGATTTTTAATTACGGCGTTGCCAGAAGCGCCAGCGGTGGAACTGGTTGAGGTGGAAGCGGGATTGAGTTTTTTTTCAAGTAAGCTCACCCAACCTGTCCCCCTTTCTAGACCATATTCTGCGCTCAAAGAGTCCCCGAGTACCAAGATTTGTATTTCCTGCGCTATTTGAGTGCTATTTGATGTAACTGGGGGAAATGTATTTGGAGGGTTAATTTGACCCCAGGTTAAAGGAACGCAAAGGTTTACGATAATAAGCACTATACCTTGTCTAAAAAAGGCTTGATAAAGACAATTTTTACGCATTGTGTTTAAGCATTGAGTGGTGGGTTCAGGAATCAATGGAGACACAAATTTTAGAAAACTGAAGAAAAACATTTAATCACTTTATGAGTAACGATTTGTTGGTGGTTTCCAATTTGTCAAAGACAGTTGAGGACGTTTCTGGAAAGCTGTCTATTTTGAAAGACATTTCACTCTCCCTAGGAGCGGGTCAAACACTCTCTGTGGTGGGAGCCTCTGGTTCTGGAAAAAGCACCTTACTCTCCATTATGGCCGGTCTTGACGCGCCAACAAGTGGTGAGGTTTTTTTGGGAGGAATAAATATTTCCGCAATGGATGAGGATGCTAGAGCTCAGGTTCGGGCGTCTTACATTGGATTTGTTTTTCAAAATTTTCAACTAATTGAGCACCTTACTGCTCTAGAGAACGTGATGTTGCCCTTAGAAATAGCAGGGGTCGAGAACGCCAAGCTCATAAGGCACAAAGGTACCGAAATTTTAAAAAGAGTCGGTCTCGGTGAAAGACTTCACCACTACCCCCGCTTTATGAGTGGTGGAGAGCAGCAAAGGGTCGCACTAGCGAGGGCCTTTGTGGTCAATCCTAAAATATTAATGGCAGACGAGCCCACAGGGAGCTTGGATCATGCAACGGGCTCACGGATCATGGATTTGGTTTTTGAGCTCAACAGGGAGTTTCAAACCGCTTTGGTACTGGTTACCCACGACCCCATGTTGGCAAAGCGTTGCGCTGTATGTTTGACTATTGAGGAGGGGCGTATTGCAAAAATCATTACTTCTTCAGAGGTTTTGAACACTCCTTGAACTTCGCCTAATCTGTGCCCCCCCTTGATTAAGCTTGATTAGGCT
>DAIUEA010000412.1:0-1762 GCA_036845365.1 Limnohabitans sp.
CCTTGTAGGGGGCAGTTCATGAGGCTTGTGAAAAAAAGTACATTTAATGTCGTTATGAGGGCGCATTTAGCTCTAGGCTCCAACTTGTACGCGTCTCGAAAGATAGAAATATAAACCCCTAGCAGCAACAAAAAGCCAATCGTGCCCTCCTCTACCCACCAAAGTAAGAATTGTTGGTGAGGACTGTCGGCTTGAATACCCTGCTCGCCTCTCAAGGCAATGACATATGCCTGAGGCCAGCTACCGACCCCGTAGCCAAGTGTGGGTTTTTCGGCTATTGCCTGAACCGATCTGCGCCAAAACTCAAGCCTGATGGCTTGAGAAGTATCTAGTCTGCCCTTTTGGTAATCGGTTACCTCACTCGGAATTTTGCTAATACGGTCCTGAAACTTGGGAGAGACCGCAAACAAAACACCGAAAGTAATAAGAGGCACAACTAAAGCGTATTTTCTGTACTTGGGCTTTGAGTGCCACCAAGCAATCCCAGTTAAAGTCAAAATCATGGACAACATCCCTGAGCGACCAATCATCAGAAAGCACACATTCACGAGAAATAAGCCCAGAACTGCATACAAAGCTAATTTGCCCCTTAAATTCTCAGATGATGGCCCAGGCCTACCTGAGTCCAAGAAACTGCCCCATATCTTTTCGAAATAGTCCCTAAAAAACCAAATAACTCCAAACGTCACTGCACTCATGATGGGCTGATCTAACGTGTTGCTAAAAGGTGTGAAATACTGAACCGCATCATGTGACGTTGCCCAAGGAGCCTGCATACCCATCCAAAGCCAATAGGAGGTCAGTATGACCACAAGCTGCCCCCATACCCAGACATGAATCACCTTTAAGGCCTGCACTTCATTCCTTATTAAATAAACGCTTAATGGAATAACCAAAATACGAGATGTGCGGATTAACTCAGCCCCCACTTGGTGCCAAGAGCTGATCGTCCAAAGTATCGAGATCAGGACCCATAGGCAAGCAAGTAAAACAGCCTTAGGAGTCCAAAAACCCGCCCGCATAACTTCCCCATTGCCCAACCAACCTCTGGGGAAAGAGGGTGATTGTGGTTGAAAGTTTAGATTTTTTCCATGGGCACTCTCTACCTGAATTGGACTTTTGCTCTGCCCAAGAAAAAGTCTCTCAAAAAGACGATCAGGGCCGCTCGTTTGACTTTTTATTAACGTGAATAAGCTGGCAATCACGAGTAACAAGCAGGAAATCGACACCAAAGCGACCCCAAAACTAACGGAAAAAGCCAGACAGCACACTGAAAAAAGTGCGAATTTCTCAACCCAAGTTTGCTTAGTCTCGCTTGATTTCACTATAAGTTGCCTCGGTTGAATCAACACATCCGTTGTAGAGAAATCCATTGTCCCATCTTCTTGCAGGCAAATCGTTAAGGTACATTATTACCAACTGCGAGCATCTGGAACAAATCCCGAGACAAGCGCTTTAAGCTGCTCAATCACAAGACCAGTCTGCTTGGCTTTCATACGTTGCTCCAAAGTGTTGAGCTCTATGACAAGATCTGACCACTTTAAGTGCGCTTCTCGGGCTTGCATGATCCGTGGGTGTTGGGTTGCACTTGGATTGTCTCCAATCAGGAGTTCCTCAAAGAGTTTCTCACCAGGCCTAAGACCTACCCGTTTAATCTCTATGTCTCCGCTGGGATGCTCTGCTGTCTTAACCTTTAACCCCGAGAGCTCCACCATGCGCCGTGCGAGATCGTATATTTTAACCGGCTCGCCCATATCAAGCA
>DAIUEA010000413.1:0-1761 GCA_036845365.1 Limnohabitans sp.
GAGCAATTGAGGAGTTATTGGCTGCAGAAATCAAATAAGAAATCTAGAGTTTTTGGGGAGATGGGCCGTTAAAAACTCCATCTGATCGCTCAAAATCCTGCGGTTTCGAAGGATAAAGTCCTCCCACAAACTAGGCACGTAGGGGGTATAAAGTAATGGCATTCTGGCTTGTTCAGGTGTGCGGTTACCCTTTCTGTGGTTGCAAGACTTACAAGCCGTGACGACGTTCATCCATTGGTCGGTACCGTTTTGACCAAAAGGAATAATATGCTCTCGGGTCAACTCGGTCTCGTGGAACTGTTCACCGCAGTAGGCGCAAAGATTTTGGTCACGCGCGAATAATTTACTGTTTGTCAGCCCGGGCTTCAGCTCAAAGGGGTTTATATTAGGAACCCCCTTAGTTCCGATGATGCTGTTGACAGCGATTAAGGATTGTTTGCCAGTGACCGCGTTATGTCCTCCCCTAAAGATGGCAACTTGCATGCCTGCTTCCCAGCGCACCTCCTCGGCAGCATAATGTATGACTGCTTGCTCAAGCGAGATCCAAGACTGGGGAAGCCCCTGGGCGGATAACTTTAATACTTTCAACAAACACCTCCAATTATTGATCAATAACGATGAAGCAGTTCTGAGTACCTAACCTGAGACAATATACCTTGTTTTTGTGACATTTTAAGTTCTATACTTTTTTTACGAAGCCGACATGCATACTTTTAGAGGTTTTAACCATTTTGGGATAGCAAAATCCTGTGCGCTCACGATTGGTAATTTTGACGGTGTTCACCGGGGACATCAAGCCATGCTGTCCTTAGTGAGCAATGAGGCAAGGAATAGGGCCCTCCCCAGTTGTGTGTTGACGTTTGAGCCTCATCCCAGGGATTATTTTGCCAAGGTACTCAACAAACCCACCAGCGCACCGGCACGGATTGCCACATTAAGGGATAAATTAACGGGTCTTGAGGCGTGCGGGGTAGAGCAGTGCGTGGTGATGCCTTTTAACGAAACCCTATCATCGCTAGCCCCAGAGTCCTTTGTCCAAGAAGTCTTGGTAAAGGGACTAGGCGCAAAGTACGTGTTGGTGGGGGACGACTTTAAATTTGGCGCTAAAAGGGCAGGAGACTATGCGCTTTTATCTAAGTACGCACTCCAGTATGGTTTTGAGCTGGCTCAAATGAACAGTTATGAGGTGGGTGGGGTAAGGGTCTCAAGCTCAAAGGTCAGGGACGCGTTGGCTAGGGCTGATTTTCAAGAGGTGGAGCAACTCTTGGGCCGCCCCTACACCATCTCTGGCCACGTCGTTCACGGAAGGCACTTGGGGCGTGAGCTGGGTTGTAGAACACTAAACGTGCGGTTTTTAAGTCGATTTCAGTTGCACTCAACCCCCGCCGCCCAAGGCATATTTGTGGTTCAAGTACACGGACTCTCAACGCATCCGCTACCTGGTGTTGCCAATTTAGGCGTGCGTCCTACCCTGGACGCCAATGACGTGAATCAAGGACGAGTGCTGCTTGAGACACACGTTCTTGATTGGCCCAAAGAGTTGGGTGAGAACGCAGGTTACGGACGCGTAGTGCAGGTCAACCTTTTGCATAAATTGCACGATGAACTAAAGTACGACGGACTAGAGTCTTTAAAGAAGGGAATCCAGCGCGATTGTGACCAAGCTAGAGAATGGTTGGAGAAGTACAGGGACAAAAATAATTGATATCTGCACCGACATCTACCCTGATTGCAACAAACACAAATTTCCTTACCCACGAC
>DAIUEA010000414.1:0-1751 GCA_036845365.1 Limnohabitans sp.
GTGCTTTGTCCTGCACCAAACCTTGCCATAAATCGTACGCAGAAACTACAACCAACGACAAGCCCGCGATTCTTACACCAAGCTCTTGTTTAAATAAATTAAAATTTTTGGATGAATTGTTGATTGATTCTTGCCTAACTCCTTCAATTAAAGTATGTCTTTTAATGTGAATCACATTTTGAAATAAAACTGAATTTGGAGTTCCGCGTAATAAACCCCAAATCACTGGACCTAATACCAATACAGATGCACTCCCTAGCGCAAAACTTGACATAACCAAGGCGCCCTCCAAGGGATTAGCGCACAGCGCAGCAACCCATACGGCTGAATAAAGAAGTCCACAGGGCAATAACGCCCACACAAATCCTAGTAAGAAGCTACCCAACTGAGGAGTAGCACTGCGCCCCACCCAAGGGTGCGCTGAGACCTTGCCCCAGACCTCTTTTGCAAAAGTGTTTAACCAAATGGGTTGATCTGCTTGCCAAATCAATACGAGACCCACAAAAAAGGCTGCTACGTGAAAAAGCCCCCAAAGCGGTCTAAATACAGCACTATGAATACTCAGCCACCCAAGACCTTGAACAGAAACTGCTGCCAATGCACCTAAACTGGCGTAACCAATTAAGCGTCCTATTAAAAAAAAACCAAGCTTTTTTTGGGTCCCTGCGTCTGAAGGGTTTTTTAAGGCAACGCAAGCGGCTCCACACATAGCCAAACAATGGGGTCCACCAAAAAAACCCATGAGCAGAGCGGTCAGCAAAAGGGAAAAATTCATCAGATGATTTTAGAAAAACGTTCCTGGTTCTCGTCTAGTGTAAGGTACTTATCAAACACCATTGCAATAGCGCGCACAAAATACCACCCCGTTTCAGTAACTTCAATGCTTAGTGTATCAAGTGTCAACAAACCATGGGTTTGCATCGACTCAAGGGCTTTAAGTTCATTGACAAAATAAGCTTGAAAATCGATAAGAAAGGCTTGTTCTAAGACTTCAAAACTAAGCACTCCTTGGCACATCAAGGCCATAATCACAGTTCGCCGAAGTAGATCATCCCTATTTAGCGTCAAACCCCTAACGGTGGGTAAACGCTCCTGCGCTAAAACATCTGCATACTCATCGATAGTTTTAGCATTTTGACTATAACTTGCTCCAACTCTAGATATTGCAGAAACACCTAAGCCAATTAAATCGCCGTCCGGTTGAATGCTGTAGCCCTGAAAATTACGGTGAAGCGTCCCCCTTCTCTTTGAGACCGCCAGGCTATCACTTGGTTTTGCAAAATGGTCCATGCCGATGTAATCATATCCTTCACCCAGCAATTGCTCAATTGCCTTGGACAACATCTGAAGCTTGGAGTGAGGGGTGGGTAGATCTGCGGGGTTGATTCTTCTCTGGGACTTAAAACGAGACGGTAAATGGGCATAAGCGTAAATGGCTATCCTCTCAGGCCCAAGTTGAAGTACTTGGGATAATGTGTGCTCAAAGGAGCTTGGTGTTTGAAGCGGCAATCCGTAAATAAGATCTAAGCTAATGGAATCAAACCCCACCTCGCGACTGTGCTCTATTAATTGCCTTAAGTCCTCGAAAGGTTGTTCACGGTGTATTGCCTTTTGAACTCGCTCATTAAAGTCCTGCACCCCAAAGCTCAACCGGTTAAAGCCCAAATCTCTTAAAAATTCAAGCCTGCTTTTAGAGACTGTTCTCGGATCAACCTCAATTGATTTCTCGCACCCAGGTGTGAAATCAAAGA
>DAIUEA010000415.1:0-1741 GCA_036845365.1 Limnohabitans sp.
AATAGCCCCGTTAGCTCAGCCCATGCTTGATGTGAGGCACTGTTTGAGCGCAGTGCAACTGGATTCATTTTAAACTTCTTGAGCACTTGATAGAGCTGCGCCAAGTCAAAGGTCTCTGGCCCATCCTCGCTGCCCGTATGTGTCAAATCCAACAGCACAGGGTCGTTATCAAAGAAATCGGGATGTTTTGAAAACCTTGACTGCAAGTCGCTAATTACTTGGTCCAGATTTTTAGAGCGGATGATGACACTCTCCAGTGGGAGGAGGGTGCTTTTGATATCAAAAGAGAGTGAGTTTTTAGAGACTGTTGTAAAAGACATCTGAAGTTGTTATGTACCCAAAACAAAATGAGCGAAGTTTAATATTCCAAGCCCATGGTTGCCAGACTGTTTTTTGTCCGCGGGGTAATTTTCTCAGAGATAGGAGCTTTTTTTTATTGAATTAGATATTTTTTTCACAAACCATCAAATACTCCTTCGGAGAACCATTTTTGGGGTAAAAACGTTTTTTTTCCATTTAAAAACCAAATCCAAGTATTATTGACCCACCTAATTCATTTGACTTTTCTGTTTGGACGTACATTTTGAGCATTTAGTTGGGAATCACACTCACAAATTATTTACGAGCTATTTACCCTTCGCATAGCATATGAGCTTAGTTCTTGTCGGTGCCTACTTCCTAGTCTTGTTGATGACTTTTTTTATCTCAACCAAGACCGTTCAAAGTCCTTGGCTTTTTTTATTCAGAGCTTTTTTTCCCAATTGGAAGTTCTATCACTCGCTCGGGTGGCAACCCCAGTTGCACTTTAAAGTGAGGGTTAAAAATTTAATGGGCGATGAGGACTCACCCAAGGAGGCATGGATTTTTGAAAAATGGATTTATCCCCGAGCTAAGCGACAATTCTTAGATCTAGTGCACAACCCCCTGGTGAATATCTCACTTGCCAATCAAAATATGGTGGAGCACTTGGCCAATGACCTCCAATATTTACCAACCGATGCAAATGTGAGCGAATGGGTTAGCTACAAAATGGTGAAAAGAATTGTGGAGGCGCATATCCAAGACGACAAGGACCTGGCTGAGTTGGTAAGAGGATACAGCCCTTCAGAAGGACTCTTGGAGTACAGGTTTGAAGTGATCTTAAAGCACAATGATCCCGAGCAGATTGCACAGCAGCACACTTTAATGTTTTCCCCGTTCTCAAAAGTCCCCCCTATTTGCGCCTGCGACACTTTGAAACCCAAACGGGGTATGTCTTGAGCTTATTGCTAGCGGGTAAACTTTTCTTGGCGGCCAGATCGGTTGAGCTATTGCTGGGTTTGAGTCTCATCATTCAAACTTTAGAGTACTTAAAACTCTTGTCCTGGACTGAGGAGGGGGGGGTGTGGGATTGGCGTGTTCAACGGGTTGATGTTCCCGCCTCTTCACCTTTGATCGCTGGCCTCTTAGACCACTTATTTACCCGCTCCAATTACCGACTTTTGTTGATATCGAGGCTTATAGGCGGTCTCAGCTTAATGAGCCTAGGCGCAAACCCCTTTTCTGCTTGGTTTTTGCTGGTAACCAACTTACTTTTGTTGATCCGTTGGAGGGGGGCGTTCAACGGGGGCAGTGATTTCATGACTCTGGTCCTTACATGTGGGCTCACCATCGGCCAAACTTTAGGGCTATTTGAGGGGGAAGCTATGGGGTGGGTCGCAGCCCTTTGGTACATCTGCATACACTCCATAACGTCTTATTT
>DAIUEA010000416.1:0-1736 GCA_036845365.1 Limnohabitans sp.
GTCAACAGTTGTGGGGCTCCCAGCACTTAGATCCCCCATAGGGTGGTTATCATTGGGGGGTAGGGCATTGACCACTATTAAATTTTTGGAAATAAATTGCATGTGGTTATTGTGCAAGATTGTGTTTGGGTAAAGTAAGATTATTTTAAGAGAACCATTATTTTGTTTGAACTATTAATAGGGTGGCGTTACACACGGGCAGGAAAATCCACAAGGAAAAATGGATTTATCTCTTTTATATCAGCCGTATCCATGACAGGTATTGCCTTAGGCGTGGCTGCACTCATTATTGTTTTAAGTGTCATGAATGGATTTCAAAAAGAGGTGCGAGACCGCATGATTGCTGTCTTATCGCATATAGAAATTCTCTCTGCTACGGGGGACAGTATTGAGGATTACGAAAAAGTAAAAAAGGTTGCTCTGGACACGCATGATGTGCTTGGTGCGGCACCTTTTGTGATCGCTCAGGTCCTCCTAGCCAGGGGCGAGGAGATGCGCGGGGCCTTGGTCAGGGGCATAGATCCTGCACAAGAGGAGGGCGTGACGGATGTGGTCTCAAAACTAAAGCCCTCCATCCAAGCGCAGTTAATAAGCGGATCCTATAACGTGGTGCTCGGGGTGGAGTTGGCGCGTGCGCTTGGGGTGGAGCCTGGGGACGTGCTCACTTTGGTTGCGCCTGAGGGGCAGGTGACTCCTGCTGGCGTAGTGCCCAGGCTAAAACAGTTACACCTCATTGCAACGATTGACACGGGCCACTATGATTTTGACTCAAGCTTGGCATTGATCTCGATTGGGGATGCGCAGAAAATATTCAGATTAAGCGGTCCGATGGGTATGCGCTTAAAGCTCAGGGATCCCCAGCAAGCCAGACAAATTGCCGATGAATTGCAAAATTTACTCCCACCCCAGTTGTACGTCAGAGACTGGACTCGTCAAAACAAGACATGGTTCAGTGCAGTACAAATTGAGAAGAGGATGATGTTTATTATTTTGACTTTAATCGTTGCTGTTGCTGCCTTTAACCTTGTGAGCACACTGGTCATGACGGTAACGGACAAGCGCGCGGATATTGCAATCCTAAGGACCATGGGGGCGAGTTCCAGGTCCATTTTGTTGATCTTCATGGTTCAAGGTGCACTTATTGGTGTTGGCGGAACGTTGATCGGTGCTATTGCAGGTCTGGGTATCGCTTTTAACCTGGATGTAATAGTGCCTGGCATTGAGCACTTACTGGGGATGAGTTTTCTGCCAAAAGATATATACCTTATCAGCAAAATGCCAAGTGATCCTCAATCAACAGATATTGTTCCGATTTTATTGATCTCTTTATTTATGTCCCTTTGCGCAACCCTTTATCCAAGTTGGCGAGCCAGTAAAGTCCAACCTGCACAGGCCCTAAGATATGAATAACACTATTCTTAACGCAGTTTCGCTATCAAAAACCTTTTTAGAGGCTCCGAGTGAGATTAGAGTTCTAAAAAATGTGAACTTGGCGATTAATCAAGGCGACTCTATTGCGATCATGGGAGCGTCCGGTTCGGGCAAAAGTACCTTGCTTCATCTGTTAGGTGGGCTTGACTCGCCAAGCTCTGGCGCGGTTCAACTATTGGGGCAGGATTTCTCAGCCATGGGCCAGAGAGACCGTGACCGGGCCCGCAACAAATCGCTTGGGTTTGTGTATCAATTTCACCATTTATTACAAGAATTCGACGCCTTGGATAATGTAGCCATGCCGC
>DAIUEA010000417.1:0-1715 GCA_036845365.1 Limnohabitans sp.
GAGTCCGTGGGGAGGGACGTGGTTTGCTGTTTAAATTTGCTGGCTTGAGCTTTTTTCCAATTGGCGGGACGAATGGGGCCCACAAATTCGGATGCACTTGCCCTTGAACTTGCACTTACTGAGGAAGTAACACTTTTCTTAATAGCTGCACTTGGTGCAGCAGCTCTAATGGGTGCGCTAGGTGCGCTAGGAGATTTAGGAGCTATGGGTGCTATAGGTCCAACAAACTGTTTTCTCTCACCTTCGCCAGGGGGCAGCGCTTTATCTGCAGGTCGAGGGGTGCGCTCAATGTGCTTGTTTTGTTTAAGCGTTTGCTCAAGAACTTCGTCAAAGCTTTTGGGCTTTTTACTGTTTAATTTTTGGTGCGCCGGTACAAAAGTTTCCTCTGGCGCTTGGGCCTGTTTTTTCTTGGTGTTGTACGTCAAATCAGACGGGATGAACTCCTCCTTAACTGCAAGCTCAGTTGCAATTGGATCAATATCAACGGCTACGATCAGCTCGGTTTGTCCCCTAACTTGGCAACTGGAAATAATCAGTACATCACTGCCGTAAAGGGCTATGGCCTTTTCGTTTGCGGTGCGCGTATCTTTAGCAATAATTCTTTTGAGTTCCATGATACTTCTCAGTGATTAAGTAGTTGATTGATTAATTATTTTTTTGAACGTCCACAGAGTGGATGACTTTGACGGCTTGATCGTCTGGGATTTCGTTGTAGGACAAAACGGTTAAGTCGTTGACCCTGTAGCGCACCGCTTTAGACAGCCACGAGCGGACGATGGGGGAGACCACCAAAACTGCAGGGTTCCCGTCCTCTTCCATTTTTCGGCAACCATTTCTGAGCGCAACAAATAGTCCCTCTGCAAGGCCCGGCTCGAGCACTACAGGTTGTCCGGGTTGGCTTTGCTGCAAAATGTTGTGAATCATTTGCTCAAGACCTGGATCAAGCGTCATGACGGCTAAACTATTTTTCTCGTCCACGAGCGTTTGCATAATCATGCGCCCTAACTTGGGTCTGACAGCGGAGGTGAGCTGATCGGGATCTGTGTTGCGCGGCGCGAGCTCCGACAAAGTCTCCGCAATCGAGCGCATATCGCGTATGGACACGCCCTCAAGTAGGAGGTTTTGCAGTACTTTGGTAAATACACCCAAAGATATTTTCCCTGGAATGAGGTCTTCAACGATCTTGGGCGATTTGGCCGCTAATTTATCGAGAAGCTGTTGCGCCTCATCATGGCTAAGTAAGTCGGACGCGTTTTCACGCAAAACCTTATTCAAGTGTGTTGCAATTGCAGTGCTTGAATCAACCACTGTATAGCCCAGCGTTCTTGCATGGTCGCGTTGTGAGGGATCAATCCAAACAGCTTCCAATCCAAACGCAGGCTCCTTGGTCTCGATCCCTTGAAGGGTTCCGTAAACTTGGCCTGGGTTGATCGCAAGCTCTCGCCCAACCCGTATCTCGCCCTTGCCCCTGACTACGCCTTTTAAAACAATGTTGTAGGTATCTGGGTTGATGTTTAAATCGTCCCGGATCCTGACGGGCTGAATTAAAAAGCCCAATTCTGCGGATAGCTTCTTGCGAACCCCTTTAACCCGGCTCATCAACTCGCCCCCGGTCTCTGGGTTGACGAGTGGGATGAGCCCGTAACCAATTTCTAGTCCAATTAAATCAACTTGCTCTACATCGTCCCAACCCAACTCTTTGGGTGGTTCAACTT
>DAIUEA010000418.1:0-1707 GCA_036845365.1 Limnohabitans sp.
GAGTTACGCCGCTCAAAATCACGGTCTTCATTCACCCGTTTTATTCGGCAGTGGACAAGGGGCTATCAAATGGTTTTACTATCCAGGCTTTGAAAGAGCAACTGGGGGGCTGATCCTTGAGAGCAAGATGCGGCAAAGGATTAAAAGCAGTCAGGCCACTCAACCGTTTGAGACAAACTCCTTTCAGGTTGGACTTTTTTGCTACCCCCAAGCGCCAGTTGTGGAGCTATTGGCAGAGCTTGAAAAGCAAAATCAACAATCAGGCACTTCGTGCAGCCTTCACGTGGCGGCGGGCCAAGTCCAATCCGAGCTCAGGAAAGAGTCTCTGCCTTTTCTTAAAAACTCTGCTGCTACTAAAAATGAGCGCCGCTTAACAATCAAATACCTACCCCACATCAGCCAAGAAGAGTTCGATGAGTTTCTTTGGTCAAACAGCATCAATTTCGTCAGAGGAGAGGACTCACTTATCAGGGCCATTTGGAGCGGTAAACCCTGGGTGTGGCAGATCTATCCTCAAGAAGACGGCATCCACTTGGAGAAATTAAATGCATTGCTAGATTTGTTGGATGCGCCCGCTTTTGTAAAAAAAATCCATTGGAGTTGGAATACCGATTCCAACTCCAGAGCCAATATGCCTTCATTTGAATTGAATTTACCCGAGTTAAGAGACAAGGAAAAATGGATCAATTGGCAAGAATGGTGCCTCGCCATACGAAGTAATTTGCTAGAACTAAGGGATTTGAGCGACCAGTTGCTGTATTTTGTTCTAACTAAACGTCAGAAAACGGTAGAATATTGAGTTGTTTCGGTTTAGCTCTTAAAGAGCTATTTGCTTTTTTGTCGCCTGCGCGGTTCGCAAATCTAAACCTCGCAGCCTCAAAAGCCTTAACTGTAAATGCCACTTAAACCTTGAATGAACTCTGATTCTTATGAAAATTGCTCAAGAAATTCGCGCAGGAAACGTAATTAAATACGGCAAAGACCCCATGGTGGTCCTTAAAACGGAATACTCGCGCGGCGGGCGCAACTCGGCCACTGTCCGTATGAAGCTTAAAAGTCTCTTAAACAACTTTGGAACCGAAGTTGTGTTCAAAGCTGACGACAAAATGGATCAAATCATTTTGGAGAAAAAAGACTGTACCTATTCTTATTTTGCTGATCCGATGTACGTGTGGATGGATCCAGATTACAACCAGTACGAAGTTGAGAGCGAAAACATGGGTGACTCGCTCAATTATCTCCAAGAGGGTATGAGCGCTGAAGTCGTTTTCTACGAAGGCAAGGCCATATCGGTTGAGTTACCTACCAGCGTGGAGCGTGAAATTACTTGGACCGAGCCCGCAGTTAAAGGCGACACGTCTGGTAAAGTGCTTAAGCCCGCTAAAATTTCAACCGGTTTTGAGGTTCCTGTTCCCTTGTTTGTTGATCAAAACGACATCGTTGAGATTGACACAAGAACGGGCGAATACAGACGCAGGGTCTAGTTTTCACTGAAAAAAAGTGCCCGCCTACTCGTTGACTTTGTGTGATCTTAGCCGGGCTTAATGGAATTCTATTTTATGGACTTCTATTTTTAGTGCCTTCTATCTCTAAAGCACGTCGTTAACTTCACCCAAACAAGCCCCTAAACACTGTTTAGGGGCTTGTTTTAGTTGTGCGCCCAGCATGGGCGCACTCCTACGGGTGCAAGTCCCGTCGCAAGTTGAT
>DAIUEA010000419.1:0-1700 GCA_036845365.1 Limnohabitans sp.
GGTAGACGAAGTTCCAACCGAGCTTGCCGACTGGTGGGAGACCTTTAGTACTGCTTACCCCGATGAAAAAGAGCAGATGATAGAGGACAAAAGAGAAGAGCTTTTGCAACATCAAAGAACACAAAGAGCTCCTACTAAGTCAAAGCGCGCCACTCGCCTTGGGGATGAAAACTCTGCTGCTCCTCAGAACTTAGATAGGACAGAGCCTGGGATGTTTGAGGTGAGCCACTCTACTGATTTCACCCATGACCAGCCCACAAATGGGCACACTCAGCAAGAGGGGACAGCTGAAAATAAGCCCAGACGCCGGCGAAGAAGAAAAGCCCCTTCACCACCCAACACAGATCCTCAGCCTAAGACGACTAAGGAGTAAGTCAGGGACGAACTGTTTTGTAATTGACCTTGAGCGCGATAAACAGCCAACCTCAATCTTTTCATACCCATGATCACGGATAAATTTGAGCTCAGAGAAGATACGCCGGTTGTTGCTTTCATAGGAGTGGGCTCTAACCTTGGTGACTCTGAGGCGTTTGTTCGCGCAGGAATTAATGAGCTGCGAAGGTCTAAGGGGATTACCCTTTTGGATACATCGCCATTTTTTCGCTCAAAGCCTTTTCAAGCCAGCGGCGAGGACTACATAAACGCGGTAATCAAGATAAAGTCTTTACTTAATCCTGATGATCTACTCTCGACCCTGCAGTTTATTGAAAATCAAAACGGACGCAAGAGGAGCACTCTAAATGCGCCAAGGACTTTGGACTTGGATTTGATTTTTTTTGGTCACTCGCAAATCGACTCCCCAAGGCTCAAAATCCCCCATCCAAGGTGGAGAGAAAGGGCATTTGTACTGTTACCGCTTCACTGCATTGCACCTGAGTGGGTGAGCGATGAAATGCTAAAAAACGTTCAGAACCAAGAAATTGTCCAAGTTGAGTAATCACAAAGCCATTTTGTGGGCTTCTTCGATTTGGTATTCAAAATAACGTTGAAAACTATAAGCAAAGCTGGAGAGTAAAAGTGTTGCTCCAACCATTAGAGCTAAAACAATGGCCCCAATAGTCAACCAATTCGTGTTGCCCGCTGAGTGATCAACTTCAGAGCTAGGATTGAATTTCTCATTCCAAGCTTGCGGGGTCATCAAACCGTAAACGATTGCGTTGAGTGAGCAAGCTGCTGCAGTGAAGCCAAAAATAGGCAAAAGCCACCAGCTTAAAAAATCATCTAATCCGAATTCCTGAACTCTTTGTATGCCGTATAAACCCAGCAAAGTGATCCACGGAAGGACCCATCCTAGGTAATCTTTCATCCCAAAGAGATAAAAACGGTGAAGACCGATTGGACCTCCCAAAAATGTAAGCCAAGCTGCAAATGTTTTATTTTTCATACTTAAAGGTTGTTGCATGTGATTATCTGTGAAACTCCTTTGTGCCTTGCGCATTGCCGCCGATTACCTTTTTTTAGATTTGTGGTTAAGATGCGACAGGTAAGGGCGCAAGGCAAATCACATCAGAACAGCTTTTTTAGGGAAGTAAGGAGGGCTCTTGATAAAAAGCTATAATAGACGGTTTTAGGCGATGTCGCTGGCCGGGTGGCTCAGTTGCGTGTCTCAATCGCTGAACGAATCAAACCCCCACCCCAAGGAATAATTATGGTCGTCATTCGACTCTCCCGCGGCGGCTCAAAAGGTCGTCCATTTTTTA
>DAIUEA010000420.1:0-1682 GCA_036845365.1 Limnohabitans sp.
CAGACAATGTTCCAAGCCCGGGCTCTAAAGAGCATTGGTTCAAGGAATATAAAACTCAGTAGTTTTGCAGACCAGTGGATTGTAATGCGCCAGGTCTATAAACATGGCCCACTGAGTGGAGAAATATTTTTAAGTTAAGGAGAAAGATACGGACAAAGATTGGGTCAAAGCTAAGTTCAAAATCATGGTCAAAGTCATGGTCAAAGTAATTGACCATCATCCCCCAGTGTCAAATCCAAACGTTTAAGTAAACTATCCAGCTGATCGGTATGTGTTTCAGCGGAGCCTGAGAACACGGGTTTGTCCGTTAAATCAAACGCTAAATTGAGGGCTGCAAGCACAGCGATCCTGTCTCGAGCTTTTGTTTTGCCAGCATCTCTTATTTTGCACATCGCTTCATCAACCTTTTGCACAGCCTGCGTTAGCCGATCCTCGCCGCCCTCGGGACAACCCAAAAGGTAACCTTGTCCCATGATTTGGACTTCTATTTGTTTCATTTTCTGTCCTTGGACAATGCCTCTGAGGGTAACCTCTCTAAGAGGGACTCAACTCTAATTTTGGCAGTATTAAGGCGTGATTTCATGGAATCTCGTTCGTGTACTAGCTGAGCAACTTGCTCTTCTAAAAGAATATTGGTGCGCTTTAACTCCTCGTGTCTAAGCAGGAGTCGTTCGACGCGATCAAAAATGTTTTCCAGCAAAGGGTTTTGTGCCATATATTATTTTAAGCTGAATGCGAGGGGGCTGATATCCCTGCGAATTCCGGTATGTGCAGTGTAGCAAACTATAATAGTGCCCACGCGCTAGCTAAAACAGTGTTTCAGATAAAAGCCACATTATTATTTAAAAACCTAGGTGTTTTGAAAAAATTAGCATTTCAAAGTCACCTCATTCCATGGAAATTGTATGAGCATCAGGTTCTCAACTGACCACGTTTGGATCGAGACTCTCAACTCAGTTGTAAGAGTGGGTATCACTGAGCACGCCCAAGAGGCCTTAGGAGATATTGTGTTTGTGCAATTTCCGCAGGTAGGTGAAGAATTTGCAAAAAATGCTGTTTTAGCAGTCATTGAGTCCGTCAAGGCAGCAGCCGATGTGGTGATTCCAGTAGGCGCAAAAGTTCTTAAAATCAATGATCAACTCGTGGATAACCCAGGCCTCGTCAACTCCGACCCTTTAGCGTCCGGGTGGCTCGCAGAGCTTGAGTTGAGCGACCCAGCACAAGTCTCAGAGTTGATGGATAGCTCAGCCTATCTAAAGTTTTGCGAAAACTAAGCCTCCAGCATCGCTTGGCTAAGTCTTTTTATTCCCTCTTTTATTTTTTGTTCATCTGCAGTTGCAAAACTGAGTCTGAGGGTCTGTAAGTCCGCGTTGCTTGCGAAAAATGGAGCGCCGGGCACGAATGCGACCTTGTGTTCAATCGCCTTTCTTGCAAACATTGCCCCGTCTAGGGTTGTATCCGCATGAGGTTGACCACTGGGTGTGAGACCCGTTAATTTTGCCCAAAAGAAAAGTCCTCCCAACGGCTCATCAAATTTGAGTGAATGCCCCATCTCCTCTTTCAAACACTCCCCCATTACTCGGGCTCTTTGCGCGTACACGGATCTTACTTTTTCTAGAGTGGCGGGCATTCTTCCCGATTTAAGGTAAAAAGCTGCTGTGGCTTGCGCAAAAGTGGAGGTG
>DAIUEA010000421.1:0-1668 GCA_036845365.1 Limnohabitans sp.
GCCCTACTCAGTCCGTGCAAGTTCTCAAACACCAACCCAGCCTCTTCAAAGGCTCGTTTTTTGCTGGTTGCATCCACCTTAACTTGCACCAAGGAGGACGACAAAATGGAGTTAAGTCTGTTCATAGTCAAGGCATATTATGCACCTGACTATGAACTTATCTAGGGTTGTTGTTTAATTACAAAGTATGCCTTTGTAACTATTGCATTGCTCGTTTGGTGCTTTCGTGATGATGGTCCTGTATTTTGTCTTTGTGCTTGACGACTTGACGGTCTAATTTATCCACTAAATTGTCGACCGCAGCGTACAGGTCCTCGTGTGCACTCTCGGCAAAGATATCATGACCTTTGACGAGTATGTTGCATTCTGCGCGTTGTCGTTTTTCTTTTTCTTTTTGGTTATCTATCGTGAGTAAAACTTTGACATCCACGACCTGGTCAAAATGTCTGATGACTCGGTCCAATTTCTCTGTGACGTAAGTTCTAAGCGCTGGGGTAACTTCCAAATGATGGCCACTGATTGTTAAATTCATAAGATCACACTCCTTTAATTACTTACGTCTTTAGGTCAAAGTCCCAAACCTTTCATTTGAGACCTTGGATACATGATGCCCCTGAAATAAAAAAAATGCAAGATCGAAAACGCAATAAACATTAAATTATTTATGCGGTATTTTTATGCTAAGAGCTTGGGTCATTTGCTTACCATCGCTCAGCCTTGGGTGCCATGAGGCAAGGTGTACAGATGAACTTTTGACGACATCACAACCGCTAAAACACTCGCAAGAGCACCCACCATTGCAGCGGTCCAGTAATGGGTTAACTCACCGTTAGCGTTTCGTCCAATCAAATGCCCTCCCACAAAAGCGGCTACGCCCATTGCACCGGATTGAACGGCGCTATTGATGGTCATGAAAGTTCCCCTCCACTCGGGCCTTGCCGCGGAGCTCACCAGCGCCATACCTGGCACCATACGCCCACTCATACAAACGTACAGGCAACTCGAGGAAATAAGAACCACCCAAAGGGGTACGGGAGGCAAAAGGGTTGTAATGAATAAGGGGATCACTGCCAACAAAACCATGATGCGAAACATCTTTGCCTTACCCACCCTGTCCGTTGCCTGACCAATCCAGCGCATGGAGAAAAGGGTCGCTAAACCGCCAACTAAATATATGTAAGGTATCTCCTGCATTGGGATTCCAACGTTGGCGCGCATGTACAAAGTGATGTAGGGCACAACTGTAAAGCCAGCAAAAACAATACAAGACGATAAGAGGAGTGCGCGTTGATGGTTGCGATCTTTCAACACCTGCACAATCAAGGGCAGAACTTTGCGACCTCTAGAGTACTCAAGGTGCGCGTTCAAGGAGGGCAGGGTCAAAGCGGCCAAAAGCATCAAGACTGCGCTGAGTCCACCAATCACAAAAAATGGAATGTGCCACCCGTACTCAGACGCCAAGAAAAGTCCACCGGGTATGCCAGCCACAGTGGCCACAGAAAAAGAGGTCATGACTACCCCCATGGCCCGCCCCCTTCGCTCAAACGGTATCACGTCGCCAACGATGGTTTGGGAGAGGGCCGACAAAACACCTCCAAATGTACCTGCAGCAATTCTTGACAAAATCAGCCAGTGGTAGCTTACCGAAAATGCGCAAGCAATAGTGGA
>DAIUEA010000422.1:0-1664 GCA_036845365.1 Limnohabitans sp.
AGAGGTTAAAGATGAGATGAAGGACGCAGAGGGCCGCCCCGAGGTGAAGGCACAAATCAGGCGCCGGCAGCGCCAAATGGCCAATAACCGCATGATGGCAAAAGTGAAAGACGCCGATGTCGTAATCACCAACCCTCAGCACTTTGCAGTTGCTTTGGTATATGACCCCAACTCGGACGGCGCGCCGACGTTGGTGGCAAAAGGCACGGATGAGCTTGCCAGGAGAATTAGGGAGCTCGCAGAGGAGGAGAAAATTCATATTTTTGAGTCTCCAGAATTGGCAAGGGCCTTGTATTTCACGACCCCTTTGGATCAATCAATCCCGGAGGCTCTTTATCAGGCTGTTGCTCAGGTGATTGCTTATGTGTTTAGCCTTAACCAGTCCTACGCTGCGTCTCGGCGTTTACCTAGACCCAGCCCTCGTATACCGGATGAGATGAAGTACGATGAGAATGGATTTTTGTTTGGTAGTTAGAAAATTACAATTAACGATCAAAACTTGAGACAATACGCTAAATCTGCTCCAATTCAACAATGACCGACTTCTACCAAAGCCCAGCCGATAAACTTAGATTTGAGATTCTTCTTAAATCTTTGCTTGAAGGCAGTTTGAACCTAGCCATAATTGGTGAGGACGAGGTCGCATTGGCCAGTTATGGTCGACAAATATACGATCATTTGATTAAAGTGGGTGAGACCCACGTAGAGTGGTGGAACTCCGCTGACTCAGAAAAACTAGTTGAGCGATTCAACGACATATTAGCCGAGCTGACTGTGGACCAAGCCTTGGATAAGAGCCAAAAACGCTCGCCCAAGCGGTACATGATTTTCCCGGACACGCACACCATCCAAGACTTTGAGCTACAACTCTTGGCTAGGTTGATTAATGGATTTCCAACAAGCAACATAAATTTGGTTTTGGTCGTTAATCAAAACGACCCTTACGAGGAAAAGTTATCTGTATTTGGTAAAAATATGTTGCAGTGGATTTTGGAGTCTGAAAATCCAAACGGAGCCCCTAAACTGGGCAGTAAAAGCCCAAAAAAATCCAATCGAATCGAGACCCTTGATGAAACCCCCAAGGAGAGTTTGGACGCCATAGCGGACTTTTCGGCCACTTTTGCAGCAACTCTGGCGAGTGGCAAGTTTCCAGCACCTGGTGCAACTCCTAAGGCTTTAACCAAAGACAGGGGAGAGCTTAAGGGCTCATTAGACCCAATTTTCGATTCCGCTCCAAACCCCGGTGGTTCCAAGCGGGCCTCTTCTGACCAATCCCCCGATCAGCCCTCTACTTCACAGGGCTCTTTAAGCACGAAAGTGGTTGGTATATTAATTTTTGCAATTATTGCCTCTGTCGCAGCCATCGCTTTGATCTACCAAGATGAAGTCCTTAAACAGGCCAAGAGCTTGGAGGACTTTGTCTCGGGTAAGAAGCCTGCAGTTGCAAAACTTGAAAAAGTCGAAAAAGTCGAAAAAGTTTTGAATGCTCCTGCACCTACACCAGAGGTCGCAAATCAGTCTGCTATTGGCAATTCTTCCGCTGATGTGTCCAGTGTCCCTGGTGCCGCGCCCAATACCACTTCTAGCGCTGCTCCCGGCACGCCGAACCCAGCAACTGCAGCTTCGCCTGTACCCCAAGCCGCCCCTGGCTCTTCAACTACCCC
>DAIUEA010000423.1:0-1653 GCA_036845365.1 Limnohabitans sp.
TGAGCATTTCTTGACAAGGTTAAGGTGCTCTGGAAGTAATAAGATTTTGTTTATTTCTTTTAATTTCATAAATTTTTTGTTTTTTTAGTTTTAGCCTCAAGCAGGTTACTCTTTTTACATGTCACTTTGATCTCAAAGCAGTGTCTTCTCTCAGTAACTCTCCGTTTTTAAGCATCCTTGTGAGCAGCCCAAGCATGAGGGTCCACTCCTCAGTGCTAAATCCCCTCAAATGATCATTTAAAACATCTGCAAGCACGCCTTTGACTGATTCTGCAACTCCTCGGCCCTCTGGAGTCAATTCCAAGTGAATCACCCTCTTATCCGTTTGTGATCTTCGCTTGCTTATAAGTCCCTTTGCCTCAATTCTGTCTAACGATCTAGACATTGCTGCAGGGTCTATTTGAAACTCACGGGCCAAGTAAACCATCGTGATGTCTTGATTTTGAGACAGCCTGTAAAGAGGCAGCCACTGAACGTAGGTCAAATCAAATGAGGACAGCCTTTGATCGGCCTCCATCACGATAGAAGATAAAACCTTTTTCATCAAGTAACCCAAGCTCTGCTCTGGCTTGTACTGGCCGGGAACATAAAAAGCTGAGCTCGTGGGCTCTGTGACTAGGGTAAACATACAGGTAATTTACTTGATTAGACAATTATTGACACATCAAGCAATAGATACCCTAAACTCCTAAGGGTTAATACGGATAAAAGCCTAGCAAACTCTTTTTTTATTACTTAAGTAATATTACTTTACCGTAGGCGATGATTATTTTGGAAGTGTGCAAACGCCAGACAGCTTTAATCGAACAACCTTTCCCTGGAAGTCAATGTCGTTGTACCCAGATAGGGAAACCGTTTTTTGATCCACGGTGAGTTCACCCTCTTGCCCTGTTTCATTGTTCTTAGAGCGAACGCCTAAGTGCTTGGGGTTGGTCAGGTTGGTTCCCGTAAAGACTTTGGTGGCCAACGTGCTGAGTTTCATCTCATACTGCTTAGACCCCGTCATACGCATGAAAATGTTGTTCCCAATCGTCTCTATCTCCAGGGTCACTCGAGCGGCGGGTAACTCTTTGTCCTCAAGTGCAGGAATGATGCCTTTGACCTCACAGGGCATTTTAAAATTATCTGCTAGCGCAGCAAACGAAAACACAGCTATAGCTATGCCCATGGCCGTGCATAAAGTCAGCTTAACTGTAGATTGGACAACCGGCGCTAATTTTCTTTCACTCTTAAGAGTGAGAATCCAATGCTTAGATGCACTCATCTCTTTTCTCCTATAAATCTCGAAATTTTAAAGTTTAGGTAAAATGACTCAACCGGAAAAATGGCAGAGTGGTCGAATGCGCTGGACTCGAAATCCAGTATACGGTTATACCGTATCGAGGGTTCGAATCCCTCTTTTTCCGCCAGCTAACTAGCTACCTTTTTTCAAATCTTCATACTTCACCTTGACCTTTGGATTTGTGAAGATGATAGTGCGTTGTATTACATATGCATATGAGTATTACACCATGACCGCCAAAACCATCAACGTACGCCTGCCCGAGTCGCTTTACAACCAGATCGAAGAATTGGCCAATGCGACCGCCCGGACCAAGAGCTTTCTGGCCATTGATGCACTGACCCACTATGTGCAAAGTGAATCCTGGCAGA
>DAIUEA010000424.1:0-1636 GCA_036845365.1 Limnohabitans sp.
CAAGGGTTCGGATCTGGTTTGAAGGAGGACGGTCAAGTAGTGGGTAAATTCATCGCATCAGGTATGAATTTTTTCTTATCCACATCGTTTTCCAAGAGTTTTAGTCTTTACGGAGAAAGAGTTGGTGCTTTATCGGTCGTTTGCTCGGATAAAGCTGAATGTGAACGAGTGCTCTCGCAGCTAAAAATAATGGTGAGAACCAATTATTCAAATCCCCCAATACACGGAGGCTCAGTTGTTGCGCATGTGCTGAATACGCCTGAGCTGAGAGCCTTGTGGGAGACAGAGCTTGGAGAAATGCGGGTCAGAATCAAACTCATGCGCTCAAAACTTGTGAGCGGCCTGAAAGACGCCGGTGTAAAACAGAATATGGATTTCATCACCGACCAGATCGGCATGTTCAGTTATTCGGGGCTGAGTAAAGAACAAATGACTCGACTTCGAACTGAGTTTGGAGTCTACGGAACAGACTCAGGCAGGATGGCCGTATCCGCTTTGAATTCGAAAAACGTTATTCACGTGGCAAACTCAATCGCCAAGGTCATCTCGTAATCAGAGTCACCAATCAAATAACCTAAACTCGCTTAAATGGTGACCCTACCTTCAGACCTATGAAATCCACCCCCGATAAGACCTCTACAACCCAAATTAAAGCACTTGTATTTGATGTGTTTGGCACATTGGTTGATTGGCGAACCGGGATAGCAGCGCAAGCTAAGGCGTTGCTGTCCAACGATTTCAACTTGGATTGGAATCTTTTTGCAGACGCCTGGAGGGCCCAGTATCAGCCCTCTATGCAACGCATTAGGGGGGGCGAGATTGCATTTTGTACACTTGACACACTGCACATGATCAACCTAAATCAGGTGATCAAAGATTTTAATTTGGAGGGTATAAAGGAGCAGACAAAGCAAAACCTTAACCATGCTTGGCACACTCTAGGAGGTTGGAGTGACACACAAGACGCGCTACACCGGATAAGAAAACATTTTTTAATCGCTCCTTGCTCCAACGGGAATATTTCCCTGATGATCGACCTTGCAAGACACAACCATATTCATTGGGACGCTATTTTGGGCGCCGAGATTGCAGGCAACTACAAGCCCCACCCCATTGTCTATCAAAGAAGCGTTGAAGCGTTGGGGCTGAAACCCTCTGAGGTGATGATGGTCGCTGCTCATTCCTCGGACCTTGAAGCTGCCAGCGCACAGGGCCTAAAGACTGCGTTTGTTAGGAGACCTTTTGAGTATGGTCCAATTGGCTCCCCGAATCATCACCTTGCTGAGACTGCAGCATTGTTCTCAGTTGATTTCAGTGCAAAAGATTTAAATGATTTAGCTGACCAGTTAGGAGCTTAAAAAGGTATTTTTAGATTTTCTTAGCCCTTAGCCAACTCCCAAGACGCTCCCCCATCAATACCAAATAACTGAGCGCATGGCAATTGACTTAGCTTGATAAGTTTTGTTGAAATACTCCACACGGTCTTCTTTTAGAGAGGCACCGGCTGTGTAAAGGATAGGTAAAAAATGTTCATAAGAGGGGTGAGCCAGCACCGCGTCTTCACCTCTTTTTAGAAACTCTGTGAGTTCCCTTAAATTGCCAGAATCAATACACCGACCCACCCAGTCATCAAATC
>DAIUEA010000425.1:0-1624 GCA_036845365.1 Limnohabitans sp.
TGGCAGGCGTCCTTCAAATTAAACACTTTGTGAATGACCGGAGCCACCTTCTTGCTCTCCAAAAGGGGCCAAACGTGTTCAAATAATTCTTGAGCCATTTGAGCTTTGTCTTTTGGCGTTCTTGGCCTAAGAGTTGAGCCTGTGTAAGTTAATCTTTTGGTCATAATTTGCATCCAATCGACCTCAACTTTTGAGGGCTGGAGAAAAGCAATTTGTACCAACCGTCCGTCCAGAGCGAGGGACTTCAAGTTGCCTTGGATGTAGCTCCCGCCCACCATATCTAAAATAAGGTTAACCCCGCTGCTTTGAGTTGCACGTGCCACCTCCTCTACGAAGTTATGGGTGTTGTAATTGATCACAACATCTGCTCCTGCTTTCAAGCAAGCTTGAACTTTCTCCTCATTTCCAACTGTACAAAAAACCTTAGCACCAAAAGCTGATGCGAGTTGGATCGCAGTCAATCCAATGCCCGAGGATCCCCCGTGAACCAGAAAACTCTCGTTAGCATGCAACTTGCCTCTTTGAAAGACATTGGTCCAGACCGTAAAGAAGTTCTCGGGCAGCGCGGCTGACTCCAACATACCAAGCCCATTGGGAAGGGGGAGAACTTGGCCACACGGAACGCTCACAAACTCCGCATAACCGCCACCATTGCATAAGGCGCAGACCCTTTGCCCCACCTTAAATGAAGTGACGCCATCACCCAATTGAACGATCTCACCGGATACTTCAAGCCCCATAATCTTAGAGGCATCAACGGGCGGGGGATATTTGCCTAGACGTTGAGAGATGTCGGGCCTATTTACTCCCGCGTACACCACCTTGATTAAAACCTCACCCGCCCTTACTTCAGGCAGGGGCCCTTGGGCCTCAACGAGTACTTCAGCTGAGCCGCCCAAACCGTGATCCATGTAGCGCATCGTAGACATCATTTGAGGTACCTTCTTTGATTTTTAAAAATTAATAGAATTATTTGGAATATCCGACAACGCAGACTTTAAAACTTATTGATATTTTCTGATCCAACCCAGTCCACCCGATGTGCCGCCCACCTCTTGACCCCTTAGCGGGTGGTATTCGCATCCTATCCATCCGTTCCAATTGTGAAGTCTGCTTAATTCGTCAATAAGCTCAAAGAGCGCCGCGTAATTAAGCTCTCCCGTATCGGGTTCGTGCCTTTTTGGAACCCCAGCGATTTGAAAATGTCCAACTCTATGGGTGGGCAAATACGCCGCGATTTTTGCAGCGATATCGCCCTCTACAATTTGGCAATGGTAAAGATCCATCTGAACCTTTAAGTTGTCACAACCCAACTCCTCAATGATTTCATGCGCATCGATTTGTCTGTTTAAAAAGAAATGCGGTATGTCTCGCGTGTTGATGGGTTCAATTAAAACATCCTTGGCGTGAGACTTCGCCAGATCGCTTGCCCATCTTAAGTTCTCCAAATAACACTCTCTCATCAACGAATGGGTGCGCACAGCGTCACTGCTGGTTCTAAGGCTTGGGGGGAGTGTACTGGGCTGTCTTAGCTCCTGTGGGATCAACCCTGCCATAACGTGAATTCTGGGGCACTGCAGTACCTGCGCATACTCCAGTGCCAACTCAAAGCCTTCTCTAAACT
>DAIUEA010000426.1:0-1613 GCA_036845365.1 Limnohabitans sp.
GAGTGCACTGAGCCACTACACTGCCACAGGCACTGTCAGTGCAACTGGCGCAGGCGCAGGCACAGGCGCAGGCGCAGGCGCAGGGGCTTTGAGTAACCACCCGGCCTCTAAGGCTGCGTTGTCAGGGGCGGGCGGGGCAACGACAAGTAACGCTAATGTGCTGGCAAGCGCACTCAGCCAGTACAACTCGAATGGACAACTGGTCTCAAGCGCATCGCTTTCCCACGGCTTAGCCCCGACCAACAACAGCACGACATCTCATTTGCTGGATTTAAAAGGGTCTAACTCAACCCTTCATTCACGCTCATATTAAGCCTAAACTTAGGAGCTAAAATAGAAATCGCCGTCTGATTCGGCAAGAGGCCCATTTCTTGCTTGTAAGAAGACTATTGATTTTAAAATGCGTGATTGTTATTAAGTTGAAGGCTAATTGTGGCTATACACACCTCTATCCAGTGCTTGACAGTGGTTGCCAAACACTTTGGCGTTCCTGCCATTGCCGAGAGGATTGAGCAGGAAAATGCCCTCTCCGGGAGGGAGCCATCTAAGCAAGAGCTCATTAGAATTGCCAGCAATTTGAGCTTAAAGGCAAAATATGACCGCTTAAGTTTCAAAGAACTTCTCGGACTAATGGGGGTATTTCCAGTCCTTGTAAAAGTGCGCGATGATGAATACTGCATTGTTGCAGGTGTATCAAACGAGGTAGATAGGCAATTTATCGTTGTGTTGGATCCTAAAGATCCTAAAGCATTGGTAAAAGAAATGCCTTTTGCTCAATTTGAGTCAGTGTGGACTGGTGAGGTGGTTTTTATAAAAAGGGTCTACAAGTTATCAGACGAGGATCAGCCCTTCGGTTTGTTGTGGTTTTTGCCTGAAATACTCAAACAAAAACATTCCTTTAAAGACATTGCAATTACGAACTTTGTGTTGACAATGTTAGCCCTAGGTAGTCCTATTTTTACTCAAATTGTGATTGACAAAGTGCTTGTACACGAAAGCAAGTCCACTTTGATGGTAATGACTGGGGGCATACTGCTGGCCATTATTTTTGAGGTAGTGTTTACTTATCTGCGCCAATACTTACTCTTGGATGCAACCAATAAGATAGATATGCGCCTTAATAGGAAAACGTTCGCTCATTTGCTATCCCTGCCCATTGAATATTTTGAGAAAAACACGGCAGGTTTGGTTGTGCGTCAGGTCCAGCAAATCCAAAGTGTGCGCTCTTTTTTGACCGGAAGTATGTTCTTTACGATCTTAGAGATCGTGTCCTTCGTCATCTTCTTGCCGGTCCTCTTTCTTTACTCCTTCAAGCTTACCTTGATAGTGATCTTCATAGCACTCTTGATGGGACTCGTCGTACTCTTACTCATAAAGCCTTTCACGCTTCGACTAGAGAGGCTATCTGCCTCGGAGAGTCTTAGACAGGGTATGTTGGTTGAATCCATACACGGGATACGAACTGTCAAATCTTTGGCACTTGAGCCAAGCCAGAGAAAGAACTGGGATCAGAAATCTGCCAATACGGTGATGTTAAATTTTGACGTCATGAAAATTTCACTCTCCGCGCAAGTAGTCACGCAGTTCTTACAAAGAATCATGCCAATTGCGAT
>DAIUEA010000427.1:0-1613 GCA_036845365.1 Limnohabitans sp.
ATTAAAGCACGGGCCCTGGCAAGCTGTAAGGAGTTAAGAATGACGATGGTTGAGCTAAGAGCCATTCCAATCCCGCTTGCACAAGGAGGTAACCATCCGATTACTGCGAGCGGGATGCAAATTATGTTGTAAAGACCTGCCCAAACAAAATTTCCCTTGACCACCCTCATTGTTTTTTTGGCAAGCATCAAAGACTGCGTGACGGTCCAGAGTTTGTTTGACAAGACAACCACATCGGCCTTAGCCTGAGCAAAGGGAACAGCATGACCAAAGGCAAATGACACATCCGATTTAGCTAGGGCTGGCATGTCGTTAAATCCGTCTCCAACAGTTGCAACGTGTTGGCCAGACTTTTGCAACTCCCCCACTCTGTTTAATTTATCAAATGGTGTACATTTTGCCCTGTAGGCGTGCTCAGGGATATTCAATTCAAGAGCCACCTCTCGTACAAAACGAGGTTGATCCCCAGAGAGCACCTCAATGCTCAAACCCATCTCGCGCAGTGCATTGATACTTGCCTTTGCGTCCTCTCTTAAATCCTCACTTAATGAAAAACTTGCCAACCATCCGGCTTCATCAGCAAAATGAATCTGCGAGGCTTTAGCCTGCAACGGGACGATCACATTGGTGCTCAATGCTTCGCAAAATTCAAGGGATCCGAGTCGGTAAAGTTGATTTGAAGCTGAACGCCCCTCTAAGCCTTGTCCCGCCAACTCCTTAACGCTTACGCCACCTGAGTCTGGCAATTCTAATGAGTTATTTTGAGAGGATGAATCGATCCGTCTTTCTTCATCTAAGGAATTTGTCTTTATCCTATTCAAAGATTTTGATAAGGCTCTTGATAAAGGATGCCAAGACTGAGCGGCAAAGGAGGCGGCAGTTTTTAATGCGAGAGATTGTTTTGTACTTAAGCTCATGGCGTTTGCGGTATGAGCTATATCAATTAATCCCTCTGGGGTATAAATAACTTGAAGCTGTTGGCCATCCTTGGTTAGAGTACCGGTTTTATCGAAAATTACAGTTTGAATGCCCGCCATTTTCTCAAAGGAATTAAGATCACGTACAAAAACGGCGTGCCTAGCCAAATTTCCAGTGGCCGCTAACATAGCGGCCGGAGCGGCCAAAGACAAAGCACAAGGACAGGTGACGATCAACACGGAGACGCCAACCATGACCGCCTGCACAGCCCCACCAGATCCAAATAATGCCCAGTAAGCGGAGCTTACGACCGCTAAAATAATTACCCCCCACAAAAAGGGAGTAGCAAATCGGTCTGCAATTAAAACGATATCAGGTTTGTTGAGGGAGGCTTGCTCCATTAACTTCACAATTTCCGCAAAACGGGTCTCTTTGCCAAGTGCTTTGACTTTTACGGTGACAGTTTGAGAAAGATTGTGACTACCCGCTAGTACACTGGCCCCTAACTCTCTCAATACAGGCTTAGACTCCCCCGTCAATAGGGACTCCTCCACCCATGTTTGTTGGTCAATTAATACCCCATCACATGGAAAAGTCTCAGTCGGATGGATTCTCACAATATCTGAGACCTTTAAATCACTTGCAGCAATGCGCTCAAAAACACCTTGCTCGTTTTGACGCTCCACCCAGGCAGG
>DAIUEA010000428.1:0-1578 GCA_036845365.1 Limnohabitans sp.
CTTATAAGATCGATTAGATTACAGGATTAAATGCCGTTATGGCTAGTGCAAATATAGAAACAGTGGGTCACACAGGAGATTTGGTTAAGTCCATATCCTCTGGACTATTGGTTGTATTGTCAATTGTTGCTTTTTATTATTTAAGCGACAAAGGCGGTATTGCGCAGTGGGCAAGTTTGTTGGGCGGGTTGGTTTTGGCTGTGGTGGTGTTTTTTACCTCAATACACGGCAAGCAACTTGTTGCGTTTGGTAAGGACGCCACTCGCGAGGTTCAAAAGGTGGTATGGCCGACCCGCAAGGAGGCCACCCAGATGACCATTTACGTGTTTGCGTTTGTGGCCATCATGGCTACTTTTCTGTGGTTTACGGATAAGACCCTTGAGTGGGTAATCTATGACCTGATTTTGGGATGGAAGAAATAATGACCAATGTAGTTGAACAATCAATTATTTCTGATGCTCCTGCGCACCCTGATATGCGTTGGTATGTTGTGCATGCTTATTCTGGTATGGAAAAAGCGGTTGAGCGAAACATCGTTGAGCGAATCAACCGCGAAGGAATGCAGTCAAAATTCGGGCGTATTCTAGTGCCCACTGAAGAAGTAGTTGAGATAAAAAACGGTCAACGTAAAACCACCGAGCGCCGATTCTTCCCGGGCTATGTATTGGTTGAGATGATCATGGATGATCTTAGTTGGCATTTGGTGAAGCACACAAGTAAGGTGACTGGGTTTGTGGGTGGTGCAAAAAATCGTCCAGCCCCCATTTCACAAGCTGATGTCTTAAAGATTGTTGGTCAAATGCAAGAAGGCACTGATAAGCCGCGCCATAAAGTTGAGTTTATGGTGGGAGAGTTTATCCGTGTGAAGGATGGGCCTTTTACAGACTTCAACGGCTCTGTTGAAGAGGTTAATTACGAGAAAAATAAGCTGCGGGTGTCTGTCACTATTTTTGGTCGATCAACTCCTGTCGAATTAGAGTTTAGTCAAGTCGAGAAGACCTGATATAGAAATTTTTAAAGATTTTTGCTGCTTTTAGACTCGGCGGCAAATGTAGAGTAAAGAGTCGATAACCCCGGGGAGCTCTAAACAAGCGCATGTACCCGTAAGGAGAAATAAATGGCGAAGAAAATTGTCGGCTACGTAAAGCTGCAAGTTCCCGCAGGAAAGGCTAACCCCTCTCCTCCTATTGGTCCGGCACTGGGCCAACGCGGATTGAACATTATGGAGTTCTGTAAGGCGTTTAACGCCCAAACTCAGGGCGTCGAGCCTGGACTTCCGTTGCCCGTGGTGATTACTGCATTTGCAGATAAATCATTTACCTTTATTATTAAGACGCCTCCTGCAACCACTTTGATCAAAAAAGCGATCAAACTGGACAAAGGCTCTTCTAAGCCCCATAGCGATAAAGTTGGCAAGATCACAAGAGCTCAGCTTGAAGAAATTGCAAAAACCAAGATGAAAGACATGACCGCTGCTGATTTAGACGCAGCAGTTCGCACCATCGCGGGATCAGCCCGTTCGATGGGCGTGAATGTGGAGGGCGTATAAATGACTAAACTCACTAAAAAACAAAAAGC
>DAIUEA010000429.1:0-1558 GCA_036845365.1 Limnohabitans sp.
TACTTATTTAGGATCAGCTAAGCGTTAAGCACGCAACGGGGATGATTTTTAGTACTGAAGGTTTTCTTGCGAGTGAGAAATTTGGATTAAAAGCCAAACCAATTAGAAGATTTTTTTGATTTATTTTTGCCAAAGTATTCGCTATTGGGATAAGACTGTTGGAGAACTCGAACAGTATCTTCCTTGAGTTGTTGCAGGCCCAATATCTCATAGCTATTAATCATAATAATCAAAGCCTCTTCGATGACGGGCACACCTTGGTAATCATCGATTGCGGCTTTAGCTCTGTTGATAGCAGCAACGTATGCACCTTTTTTGAAGTAATAATTGGCAACAACAACTTCCGATTTTGCGAGCGTGTTGATAATAAACCGCATTCGAAGGGCAGAATCTGGAGCATATTTTGAGTAAGGGAATCTTGCGACGACTTCCTTAAATGCCTCAAATGATTGTTTTGCCGCTTTTTGATCACGCTCAGAGAGGTCTTGATTAAAGTAGCGTGAGAAAAAACCTAAGTCGTCATTGAAATTTACAACCCCTTTAAGATAAATGGCGTAATCTAGGGCTGAGCTAGAAGGGTTTAATTTGATAAATCTATCAAGTGTGCTTACTGCAAGTGCGGGCTCACCGTTTTTATATTGGGCAAAAGCTTTTTCTAGCTGTGCTTGTTGAGCCAGAGTAGTCCCTGCTGCGCGGCCCTCTAATTTTTCGTAATAACCAATTGCTTTCTCGTAGGACTTGTTATCCATTTGTTCTTTGGCTTCTGCGTAAAGCTTGTCAGTGCTCCAAGCAGAGGTGACATCAGCGTCGTTAGCGCAGCCTGTCGCCAAAAAACAAAGTACAAATAGCAGAGCCAGATAAAAAGAACTGGGGAGGGAGGATAATTGCAATCTTCTGTACACGGGAACTCTTTCTTGAAATTCAATGCCCCCCTATTATCTTCTAAGCCTGAAGCTTTGGAACAAGTGACGCCAAAGGAATTAGACTCCCTGGAGACTGAGGATTTAGGGCCTGAGCTCGAGGTTCGTGAGATAACCGTCCCACAAGACCTGCACCTTCAACGGCTCGACGTCGTCTTAACGGCGGTTTTGCCTGATTTTTCACGAAACTTTGTTCAGCAACTGATATCCGAGTCCTGTGTTGAGAGGATTTTAGGTCCAGGGCACTTTGCCCACGCAAGCTCTTTGGGTGGTCAAACTTCCTCATTTGTGACGAAAAGTTCATCAAAAGCGCATGCTTTTGAGAATTACAGGCTTACCCTGAAGCCATCGCCCCAGGCTTTGGCTTACAAACCCCAAGAAATACCGATCAATGTGTTGTTTGAAGACGAACATATTTTAGTTATCAACAAACCTGCCAATTTAGTTGTCCACCCTGCACCTGGAAATTGGGGTGGTACGCTCTTAAACGGACTTTTATTTTTAGATCCCACTTTGACACAGGTCCCTCGTGCTGGGATTGTTCATAGACTAGATAAAGATACCAGCGGATTGATGGTCGTTGCAAAAACCAGATCTTGTATGGATGCTTTGGTGGTACAAATAGCCAACAGGGATGT
>DAIUEA010000430.1:0-1553 GCA_036845365.1 Limnohabitans sp.
CACTTAAAGGGTGTTTCTAACCCAAGCAATACACAAGCGGGCTCACAGCTTGCGCGGCTAGAGAGCTTTTTAAACACACTTGCCCGTCTTCCAAACAAAGATGACCGCATCCTAAAATTACATCAACTGGCCCTTGAGCAGGGCGTGACTTTAAGCAAAATAAGCTACCGCGTAGACAGTCTTGGGGGGTCTTTGCAAAAAGACGAGCTACAAATGGAAATAAAAGGCAGTTATACCGCGGTTAGGGGCTACATCCGAAGCATACAAATAGAGGACATCGCTTTGTCCATTGACTCCCTGGAGTTTAGGAACACCAACGCGGTGGGTAAGGTATTGACGAATGCAAAGATAGTTTTATATAGCAGTGTTTCATAAAATGCTAAAAAAACAAATTAATATTGAGAAATATATTGATCTTAAAAATAAAAGAACACTCCCCTACCTCTTAGGGTTGAGCTTAACTCTTTGGGCTGCGTGGATGGTGAGCCAAGACGGTGACGTAAGTACACCTGATGAGTCTTTGGTTAATACGAAAACTGTGAGCAGTAAAAACCGTTCATCCAATAAGGTCTCAGACGCACCGACCTTACCAGAGAGTTGGCCCATTCACTCTGTGTCCCTAAATCCTATTGAGGACATATTTAGCCCTCCTGCGCCTCCTCCTGTGGTTTCAAAAAATAAAAATAATGCAGCCTCAGGGGGCTCGGAGTCAGGGGAGGACCAGGAGGTTACTTTCGGCTTAAAATATGTGGGTCGAATTCAAGACTCAGGAATCACTAAAGTGTTTTTTACGGACAGTGAGAGTAAGGTGATTACGGTTAAAGTAGGTCAAATGATCACGCCACAATGGCTATTGGTTAAAGCAGATATTAAGAAAATAGTGATCAAAAATACAAAAAATCAACAAGAATATAAAGTTGAGCTGGACGCATCCGAATGAATTTACGCTACATCGCCTTTTGTGTATCCCTTGCTTTATTGGCCTCTTGCGCTGGTACGGGCGCGTACCGCAAAGGACAAGAACAAGTGCAGCAAGGCAATTGGCCTGGGGCGATAGATAGTTTTAATGAAGCAGTAAAGAAGTACCCTGATAACGCGCAGTACTCCATCGCGTTAAAAAATGCAAAAGAGATGGCTGCAAACACTTTACTCGCAGAGGCGAGTTCGTACACCGAGCGACAACCTCAAAAAGCGATTGAGATTTACCAAAAGGTACTGGCGCTTTCTCCTTTAAACCAAAAGGCAACAGACGGGATCGCATCCATTGCAAACGCGCAGGCGATTAAAAAGCTATTTGATGAAGCCCAAAGAGCGGCCTCCTCTGGACGAGAGCAGGAGGCAAAAGCTAAATTTACTAAAGTGCTCAGCATGGAGCCCGGCAACGTTGCCGCTCGCAATGCCCTTCGCGATTTAGATGAGAAATTGGGTAAACCCCACGGCATGGTTAATTTGGATCTAAATTTTCGTAAAAAAATATCACTTGTTTTTAGGGATACAACGCTTAGGGTTGTTTTAGATGCGCTATCGGAAAATAACAACATAAATTTCATTAC
>DAIUEA010000431.1:0-1540 GCA_036845365.1 Limnohabitans sp.
CTGTATCACGGTAATGAACTCTTAAACCTTTGATATTTATGAACTGGCTCGGAGTTTGGGCATATCGTTCCTCTAACTCTTGTCGATCTAGGTCAGGAGTAAAAAAAATCATAAACAAAACGCCTAGAGTTAAAAAGACAAGAGAGAGAATACTTTTTTTCACCTACCCACCAAAAGGCCCCAACTAGGGGGACCATCCATTTTTAAAACCTGATACTTTGAAGCATTAATTTTAAAGTCCAATCTTTAACTTTTAATTCAACAGCACTCCCCTGCGACTTGAGCAACGCGGGGCTTCTTTCTTGCCTGATATGCACTTACCTTCTTGTGAGAACAATCAGCGATTTGTAAAAAAATAACAATCTCCTGCTTAGTCCCCACAAAGCACCAAAAAATACACCACAACTCGGGTTAACCCTGTGATTAAATATTAGATTACATATTCTAATGTAAATCTAGGTTTACACTATCACTTTATCCATCTCAAAATAGGTGTTTCAATCATGAGTCAACATGCATCTAAATTAAAAACAGAAGATGGTATTAGGGTTCTTATCTTGACGATGGACACGCACTTAAACAGTGCTGTCAAAAGAAGCATTGAGACTTTAAAAAAAGCCACCCCCTCTATTAGTTTAGAAATTTATGCTGCAACACAGTACACGAACGACGCAAACGTCCTAAGCAGTTGTAAAAAGGCTATTGCACAAGCGGACATCATCTTTGCGGGCATGCTCTTTCTTGAAAATCAGTTTCTTCCTATTATTGATGATTTAAAAGCTCGCCGAGATCATTGCGATGCACTGGTCTGCGCCATATCTGCAGCTGAAGTGGTCAAGCTTACAAAGATCGGTCGATTTGATATGTCCAAGCCAGCCTCTGGGCCCATGGCTTTTATCAAAAAACTAAAAGGCGAAAATAAGCAAAAGGACGCAAGCTCTGGGCAGCGCCAAATGAAGATGCTCAGGCGAGTGCCCAAACTCCTCAGATTTATTCCTGGTACCGCACAAGACCTGCGAGCCTACTTCCTATGTCTACAGTATTGGCTTGGAGGCTCGGAGGAGAATATGCTCAATTTAGTTCTCTATCTAGTCTCCAGGTACGCTGGCGGGGGGGATAAGAAAAAGCGTGAGATTTATTCCAAAATAAAGTTTGAGCCACCCTTTGAATATCCCGAGGTTGGGGTCTATCACCCGAGAATGAAACCTCGGATGGGGACTAAATCTGGCGAATTGCCTAACGTTGTTAATGCAATTAACAGGCGTGGACAAGTAGGTGTTTTGATGCTGCGCTCTTACTTGTTGGCTAACAACACAGAGCACTACGACGCTGTGATTGCTGCGCTTGAAGTGCAGGGCCTAAAAGTCATTCCCGCCTTTGCTGCGGGGCTGGACTCACGTCCAGCAATCAATGAGTTTTTTATCAAAGACGGCTCCTCAATTGTTGACGCAGTGATCTCATTGACTGGTTTTTCGTTGGTAGGCGGACCTGCTTACAACGACGCGCACGCTGCGGAAGAAATCTTAGCTAAGCTAAATGT
>DAIUEA010000432.1:0-1510 GCA_036845365.1 Limnohabitans sp.
GATTTTGCCAGTGCCTCAGGTTTTTATGTGGGCACATGGGGCTCAACCATTCATTGGATCAAAGACAGCAGCGATCCTGAAGCGGTTGCACCCAATTCCACATCGGTCAAAGGCCCTGTTGAGCTGGATATTTATGGTGGCTACAAATTCCAAGCTGGTGACATTGATTTGGATGTGGGTTATTTGCGCTACCAGTATGTGGGCAACACACTGGCAAATACAGGTATGTTCTCAAATGCAAATACCAATGAGTTTTACGGTGCGGCCACCGCAGGCTTGTTTACTGCTAAATACTCTCGCAGCACGGGCAATTTGTTTGGCAACCTCAACAGCAAGGGAAGCACGTATTTAGAAGCCAGCATCAATTTTGACTTGGGAGATGGTCTGAGTTTGGTGCCTCACGTTGGTCGCCAAAAAGTAGCCAATTCATCGCCTAATTTGAGCTACACAGATATTGCCTTAACTCTCAACAAAGATTTAGGCAAAGGCATGTCGGTCAGTGCAGCGGGTATTTCTACAAATGCACCCTACAGCGTGACCAATATGACCTATTATTTCCCCAGCCAACCCAGCTATAACCCAACACGCGCCACGGCGGTTTTGGGCTTGAAATATAGTTTTTAAGACTGACGCAACTTAAGATGCATTGTTCAAAGAAAAGATATTCTTTTTTGAATCAATGCATCGACCTGCGGCATTGGCCACTTGACCTGACGGACATTTTCCCTCGGCCACACACACCAAGGGAAGCGTCACGCTCAAGCGGCTGAGCTTGCTTCTTTGCGGGCAAGCGGCTTCTTTTGCTTGATCTATATTTTTTTGGCAAATTCCCTCAAACGTCCAATGCAAACCTTGCGGACAATCCACGCGAGCGGCTTGCGCAGCTAAAGATATTAAACAGAAAACAAGCAACAGGAGTGGTTTGATATGTATTTTCATGAAACCCTCTTGCTCAGTGATCGCGAACCAAGTTAATCATTTGCTCGTCTTTGTCCAAGGCCATGATTTCATCAAACGCCCATGAAAATGAGGTGCACACATTCAAGAACATGCGTACTGGAATATCTGTTTTGGAATAATCCAGCGGATGAATAGTTTCAATAAACAATCCATCTTCATCCTCTTTTAAAAGAATTTCTAAGAATGGAAATCTTTTTCTCACCGTTGCCAAAAATGACTGCACCACCTCAGGGGCGACTCCCACGCGTGCATAGCCACGTCCTATTAAATTTATATTTTTGTCCAATTCAGACAACTGAATCCAAAATGGGTAGCTAAAGTTATAGCCCCGATTGGCGTAAATCATCTGGTCTTGGCTCAACTTGGCATTGACGCCTTTTTGTTTTAATAAATACAAAATCGAATCCAACGAAACCAACTCATGGTCCAAGGTTGACTTGACCATGTCCGCAGGCTTAGAGCGTGTTTCTTCAACCACTTCGATGATATGATGGGCCACCCGAGGAATATCTCGCCAATAAATTCCCATCGATTTGAGTTGCGTTTGAAG
>DAIUEA010000433.1:0-1508 GCA_036845365.1 Limnohabitans sp.
CTTTAGCTTCGATGCACTCTCTAAACAAGGAATCTCACACATTGCACTTGTGACTCATGCTTGGCATATGCCGCGCTCGAGCAGAAATTTTCGCCAAGCAGGCTTTGAGGTAATTCCGGCTCCCATGGGCTACATTACCCCCTCACAATCCCCCATTCTCGACGCCTTGCCCTCAGATGAGGGGCTCAGCCACTCTCGCTGGGTATTAAGGGAATGGTTGGGAATGCGTTTGACTTAAGCATATTAATTTGTAAATATTTAGTTTACTTTTAACAATCGCAACAACCAATTAACGCTAAAATGAAACGCATTGCCGATGGCACTCGTATAAAAATATGGACAAACCGGAGCTGTTTTTATGAATTTTGATCAAGCACGCTTTAACATGGTTGAGCAGCAAATCAGGACTTGGCATGTATTAACTCCAAGAGTCTTAGACGCTTTATTGACCCTCAAAAGAGAAGACTTCACGCCCATTGAGTACCAAAATCTGGCCTACAGTGACACTGAAATACCCTTGCCCAACGAAAGCTCAATAACGGCGCCCTGCATTCAAGCCAGATTAATTCATGATTTACACTTGCAAGGCACTGAAAAAGTGTTAGAGATAGGTACCGGCTCGGGGTATTCCACAGCTTTGTTAGCCAAACTTGCTTTAAGAGTCATCAGCATCGAAATTGACAACGACACAGCGCTGAGAGCGAAGTTAAACCTACAAAAAGCACTCATCAACAATGCAGAGGTCAGGGTGGGTCAGGGGCTTGATGGTAGCGCAGTAGATGGCCCCTTTGATGCGATTATTTTGCAAGGCTCAATACCCGAAGTCACTCAACAACTCCTTAACCAATTAGAGATTGGAGGCAAACTTATGGCCGTCACCGGAGAGGGCCCCATGATGCAAACCACTTTGGTTACCCGGCAAGGACAAAGTAGCTTTACATATAAAAACTTATGGGACACAGTACTCCCAAGGTTGGAGGGTGTAGTGGAGCCTTCGCATTTCAATTTCTGATTGATTTAATAAAATTCCCCTGATCCTTCAAGGTACTGCACTTGAAGGGTTTACCGGCGCCCTCACACTGCCTGCGCCTTTCCATTTTCCTTTCCCTTGCCCATGTCCAGGTCCATGCCACGTCCATGTCCTTGCCCGTTTCCTGACATTGCAAGATTAATTGCAAATTAAAACCGCTTTACAAACACGTCTTGAATGACCCGGTTTTGTTGGGATAAGTTTAAAAAATTTGCGTCACATCGATCCAGCGCCACTGGCGGAAAAGGTTGGCTCATTTTTTGCAAGTATGTTGAGCGCAGTGTCATTTTTTTGACGGGCTTTTGCTTGTCTCACTGCCTCATTGCTTTAGGAAAAAACATGAATTCATTTCGTTTGCTGCCCATCAAAGAGTCAATTCGTACAGTTATTGCCATTGCGGTTGGCTGCACGCTTTTTGTTGGATTAATAAGAGGCGCTCAAGCTCAAAGCCTGATCGAGCTGTATGAATCCGCTAAAG
>DAIUEA010000434.1:0-1503 GCA_036845365.1 Limnohabitans sp.
CCATTATTGCTCGAGAACTAGGGATTCCGGCCGTTGTTTGGTGCGGGGATGCGACAGAGCGGCTAACAGATCAAACACTCGTAACCGTTAGTTGCGCTGAGGGCGATACGGGATTTGTGTACGAGGGCTTGCTTGAGACGGAGGTGACCGAGGTGGAGCGGGGCACGATGCCACACATTGCTACCAAAATCATGATGAATGTAGGTAATCCTCAATTGGCATTTGATTTCGCTCAGCTTCCCAATGAAGGCGTTGGTCTCGCGCGACTTGAATTCATTATCAATAACAACATCGGGGTCCACCCAAAGGCTATTTTGGAGTACCCCAATTTGGATGCTGATCTAAAAAAAGCGGTGGAATCAGTTGCTAGAGGCCATAACTCGCCCAAAGGTTTTTATGTCGACAAAGTAGCGGAGGGGATTGCTACTATTGCAGCTGCTTTTTGGCCTAAACCGGTGATCGTTAGGCTGTCTGACTTTAAGTCCAATGAGTACCGAAAATTAATTGGAGGCTCTCGCTACGAACCTGAGGAAGAAAATCCAATGCTTGGCTTTAGAGGTGCAGCTCGGTACTTGGCAGACGATTTCAGACCCGCTTTTCAAATGGAGTGTGAAGCAGTTAAACGAGTCCGAAACGAGATGGGACTTACCAATGTACAACTCATGGTGCCATTTGTGAGGACTCTGGGTCAAGCCAAAAAGGTTATAGACTTACTTGCAAGCTTTGGTCTAAAGAGTGGGCAAGATGATTTGAAGATCTTAATGATGTGTGAGATACCTAGCAACGCAGTACTCGCGGATCAATTTCTGGAGTTTTTTGACGGCTTTTCTATTGGATCGAACGACTTAACTCAGCTCACTTTGGGGCTTGACAGGGATTCAGGGATGCCTCTTTTAGCGGCTGATTTTGATGAGCGTGATCCTGCAGTTCAAGTACTTCTTAAAAATGCAATTGATGCGTGTTTAAAAAGAGGTAAATATGTCGGTATTTGCGGACAAGGTCCCAGCGACCATCCAGACTTTGCGCATTGGTTGGTGGATCAGGGTATTTCATCGATCTCATTAAACCCCGACAGTGTGATTGGGACTTGGAAATCAATTGGCATTAAGACTTGAAATCTTCGCCGACATAAGCTTGAGTGAACGGTTTCCCAAGACAAGGGGAGAGAGCAAGGTGTGGGCAAGTCATGAAAGGCACTAAACGGCATCTACTGTGCCATCTATAGTGCCTTAGGGCTATGACCGCCCCCTCCACCTTCCCCGTCACCTTCCCCAGTTGTTCCAATAACCTTTAGGTAACTCTTCGATCTAAGAGCATTTTGCAAGATCGTCTTATTAGCAACACTGTGCGCGGATTTGCCAGATGTCGATGGAAATGGTTATAATAGCCCTCTTTGCCTTGCTCTACCGCGTCTAGACGCCGCGGGGGGCTCAACCCACAAGGAGAGTTTATGCGTCATTATGAAATCGTACTTTTGATCCATCCTGATCAAAGTGAACAAGT